>JAIDFC010000039.1 GCA_029054535.1 Rikenella sp.
CTGTCGTAGTGCAGGCCGGAATTGCCGGAGCGCTTCCCGAGGCGTCGCTCGCGCTGGCCGAGACCGTGCTGGTGGGGAGCGATCGGCAGGCCGACCTCGGCGCTTGGCGGAGCGAGTCGGGAGAGTTCGAGCCTTTCGACCGGTGGGCCGAGGAGGCCGAGGCCGTTGTTTGTCCGTACGTGTCGGAGGGGATGAACGGACGGTGGCGAGTGGTGGCGGGGCGGTCGGTCAATTCGGCCTGCGCGCCGATCCCGGTTCGGGAGAGCGAGGCGGTGGAGTCGATGGAGGGAGCCGCTTTTTTCGGGGTCTGCCGGGACGAAGGGGTGCCGTTTTTTCAGCTGCGGGCCGTCTCGAACCGCGTCGGCGATCCGCGCGACGCCTGGCGGATTCCGGAAGCCTTGGATGTCTTAGCCGACGCCCTCGGGCGTCTGCTGGACGATCCGGACTTTACCAAACTCCAAAGCATGCGATGAAGATAGCGAAAACCAACGCGGCCCGGCTGTTGGATCGGGCCGGGATCGATTACGAGTTGATTCCTTATGCCGTCGACGAGGAGCATCTCGATGCAGGGCATGTGGCGGCACAGCTGGGTGAAGATGTGCGGCAGGTATTCAAAACACTGGTGTTGCGAGGCGATCGGACCGGCATTTTCGTGTGCGTCGTGCCGGGCGACCGCGAGGTCGACCTCAAGGTCGCTGCACGCGTGTCGGGAAACAAGAGCGCGGCGATGATCCACGTCCGCGAACTGCTCGAAACCACCGGCTACATCCGCGGCGGTTGCTCGCCGATCGGCATGAAACGGACCTTCTCGACCTATATCGATCGGACGTGTCGGGCTTTCGATCGGATTTATATCAGCGCCGGGGTGCGGGGGCTGCAAATCGCGATCGATCCCGAGGCCTTGATCCGTTTCGGTCGATTGACGGTGGCACAACTGACTGCTTGAGCCGAGCGGAGGGAGGCTCTCTTACCCCGGTGGGTGAATGAACTGAAGAAGAAAAAGAGATTTCAATGAAAATAGAAGGGAAATATACTTCGGCTGAAGTTTTCGCTCCAGAGATCGAAGAATCGGCCCGCACGTTCGTTCAAGCCTTGTGCGATCACCCGGCGATGGAGGGGATTCCGATCGCTCAGATGCCCGACGTGCATGCCGGGCGGGGGTGTAACGTGGGGACAGCTTATGCTGTCCGCGAGTATGTCAATCCGGATCACGTGGGGGTCGATATCGGTTGTACGATCTCGATGCACCGACTCTCGCGACCGGTGGCGCCGGACGACTTCGCGTTGCTCGACCACCGGATTCGAGAGGCGATCCCGATGGGGGCCGAGATCAACCCGAAGAAGGTGGTCGACGATAAGGAACTCTTTCGTTTTCTGACCACGGAGTACAACAAGGCGTGTTCTGCGGCGCCGGATCGCATCTCCGATGCCGGGCGGATCGACGAACGGTTCGTGTCGGCATTCCTCAAGCGGATCAAAATGCAGGAGGGGGTGTTTTACAAAAGCCTCGGCACGCTCGGCGGAGGAAATCACTTCATCGAGTACGGAGAGGATCGGGAGAGCGGCGAACCGTGGCTGACGATCCACACCGGTTCGCGGAATCTGGGGGTGAAAGTGGCCGGACATTGGCATACGGTCGCTGCCAACCCGAGGAAGAACCGCTATCCGGGTTTTCTGGAAGGAGCCCATCTGTGCGGCTATCTCTCCGATATGGTGATCGCTCAGGCCTATGCGCGGTTCAACCACCTGACCATTCGCGACCGGATCGTCGATTGTTTGCGGAAGTTCGACCGGACCAGGATCGAGGAGTCGATTTTTACGACCCACAATTATATCTCCGTGGTCGACGACGAACCGATGTTGCGGAAAGGGGCGATCGACGCGTCGGAGGGGCAGCGGGTCTGCATCCCGTTCAACATGCGCGACGGCATCGCGATCGCTGTCGGACGCGGAAACGCCGAGTGGAACTACTCGGCGCCGCACGGTGCGGGACGTATCATGTCGCGAGCGGCAGCCAAGAAAAACATCTCGTTGGAGGAGTTTCGGGCTTCGATGGATGGGATTTTCTCGACCTCGGTCTGCTCGGGGACGCTCGACGAGTCGCCCCAGGCCTACAAACCGGCCGACCAGATTCTCGGACTGGTCGGACCGACGGTCGAAATCGTCGCGATGGTCGGACCGAAACTCAATATAAAAGATGCTGCGAAATGAAAAAATATATTCAACTTACCGCCGGACGAGGACCGGTCGAGTGCGCTCGGGCGGTGGCCCTGGTGGCGCGTGAGTTGTGTCGGGCTTGGCCGGGACTCCGGATGGCCGACTGCGAGGCGCACGATCGAGAGGCGGATTGCTACATGTCGATGACGCTGACGACGGACGAAGAGTTTTCCGAAGCGTTCGTTCGGGAGTGGGAGGGGACGGTCCTTTGGCGGTCGACGCGCAACCCGTATCGGCCGGGACACAAGCGGTGCAACTGGTTCGTCGGGGTGCATTTTCTCGACGCCCTCGAACTGCCGGAGGTCGACGAGGCCGATATTGTCTATGAGACGTGTCGGTCGGGCGGCAAAGGGGGACAGAATGTCAACAAGGTTGAAACCGCCGTCCGGGCGATCCACCGGCCGACGGGGATCGCGGTCCGATGTTCGGACGAGCGTTCGCAGGCACAGAACAAGGCCCGTGCGCGGGAGCGGTTGTTGCTGAAGTTTCTGGCACAACAGCACCAGGCCGAAGCGGCGGCAAAGACCGAAGCGTGGCAGAACCACGACGCTTTGGTCCGTGGCAATCCGGTCAAGCGGTTTTCGGGACCGCTGTAAACGAAACGGCCCCCGTGGCCTGGATAGGAAGTGCGCAGGCGATTCTAAAAACAGTCGTAATTGACCTGCCACGATCCGTCCTGTCGATTTTTCGCCAGGTAGAGATTTCCGTTATCGACGATATTCAGATCATCCGAAGCATTCGAAGTGATCTGGACTACAAATTCATACCCCGGTTTAAACTCGGGTTCGCCTTGAATGGATATGGGATAACCGCCGACGATATGACACACCTCGAAGTCAGGTTCCGGCAGCCATTCGTCCAGATCCGGCAATTCGCCCGCCTCTTCGAGGTCGATAATCTCACGAAAGATCTTGCCGGGTATAGTCTCTCCCCCCGGATACTCCTCTTCGATCGCGAAACTTTTCAACGGAGTCGGTTTGCACCACCCCCACAGGCATTCGTCATCGTTCAAATCGACGACCAACTCCTTGACCACCAATTCATCCTCCGCCGTATACTCCCGAATCAGCCATCTGCTGCCATTCTCCGCCGGAAAATCTTCGTCGAACAGTCGCCCATCGCGTTCGATAAAGAGGGTCAAATACCGAATTCCCCGCAGCTCCTCGGGCACATACGGCAACTCCTCCACGCAAATCTGAGCCAACGGCAGCATCTTGTCTCCGTTTTCGTCCGTCGGCAGCCCTTCGTCCTCCCGATAAAGACAGACGCGCCCGAGCCAACTCCTCCATTCGGCCCCCGGCTTACCCGATTCGTCGGGTACGAGTCCCGATGCCTGTTTTACCAATCGTTGCTTGAGTTCTGTGATCTTGTTCATGTTTGGATCGGTTTTATTAGACCCTTAAAATAGATATAAACCATCGATTTTTCAACCCCTCCGCGACCTATTGACACACAAAAAAAGAGGAACGCTTTAGAATACAATCTCTAAAGCGTTCCGTACAAGGTGGTGCCACTCGGATTGGCGTAAATGTACGGAAAACAGGCTGGGAACGAGGTACAAAAAAACCACTCGCAACAAAGCGCAAGTGGTTGATGTTGAGTGTGACACCGACAGGACTCAAACCTGTAACCTTCTGATCCGTAGTCAGATGCTCTATTCAATTAAGCTACGGTGCCGATCTGTGTATTCCGACCGTTCTCCGGCCGGAATACGTCTGCAAAGGTAATCAATCCCGGCGTCTTTCCAAAAACTTTTTCCCAAAATCCGGACGATTGTTTCTCGTCTCTCTCGGTGGGTCTCTTGTGAGAGAGAGGGCGGGTTTGTCTGTGATGGTTTTTTCTCTTTGGATTTGGTTTTCTCTTCCGGATGGTCCCGCGCGTCAGGGGGGACGCGGTTGTCGGCGATGCGACTGCCGAGAGGAAAATAAGGGGGAGTGCCTCGAGACTGGCCGGCGGAGAAGCCGGTCGCTACTCTTCGCGGTAGCGTATCCGGTAGGCTGCCGGCGTGGAGCCGAAACGTTCTCGGAACAGGCGGATAAAATGCGAGACATTGTTGAATCGACATTCGCGCGCGATTTCGGCCACCGATTTCGACGACGAAATCAGTTGCAGGCGAGCGTGGGCGAGTCGTTGTTCGATGAGCCACTTGTGGGGCGAGGTGCAGAAGCGTCGCTGGAATTCGCTTTTGAAGGTGCTGAGGCTCATCTCGCACAGCGCGGCCAATTCCGGTAGCGGTCGTCCGGTGAGGATGTTTTCGCGCATGACTTCGGAGAGTGTTTGCGGTCCGTTCGATGCGGCGAGGCAGACCGGGCGACACACGCAACATCCGGGGCGAGTGAGCAGGAGTTGGACCAGCTCGCAGAGCTTCAGGTGGCCCAGCGCCGGGTTGGACAGGTGCAGACGGGCCGAGACGAGGCGGTCGACGGAGCGGAAAAACTCCTGGATCACGGGCCAGGCCGGATAGGTGTAGATGTCCGTCCGGTTGCGACACTGGGCACACTGGCGGTTGACTGCGGCCACGGTTTGCTGTGGTGTGAAATCGTTTCGCAGGTCGCTCGGGGTGTAGAAAAAGAGGGTCTGGCGGAACGGGTGGGACGAGTCGCTCGGGCTGTTTTCGACGTAGTGTGTGCCGCGTTCGAGGTGGAACAGTTCGCCGGCTCGGACGATCACATGGCGGTCGGCCAGGTGGATCAGTTTGGTTCCCTGCTCGATATAGCCGATCGCGTTTCGGTCGTAATTGACGGTCTGGATGCCGACGTGGATGTCGCTTTGGTGGCGAAAGATAACGGTGGATGCGGTAGAGTCCATACAGGTGAATTTTATAGAAAATAAAACGAATAGAATACGGTATAACGAACCTACACGGCAAAAACGTAGATGCCGGAGGGAGATAGGGATGCCTCTTCTCGAAAGGGTGCGAACGGAGCCGGAGGAAGAGAACGGCTGCAAGGCCTAAATCGGTCCGTGCCGAAACGGCTGCGAAGAGGAATAACGAGCAAGCATAATAGCGATACGATAAGTTTCGGAATCGTCGTGTTCGTATTTTCGGCCGCCGCCGAGGGTGCCGAACCGAAAGAAGAACGACCGAGACGATTCGGTTCTTAAATTAATAGTGTAATAGGATCCGACTTCGTTTTCGTATTGCGGTTCTGCGACGTAGTTTTGCTTCACCGAAAGATTCGAGAATCGGATAATAATATGCTGCGAAGATACGAAATAATCGGGGTTCGATGCAATATTCCATCGAATTTTCGTGCGGTTTGTGTTTGGCAGCTCGCGAGGGTGGGAGCTCGAAACGGGTAGAGTAGGCATGGTTTCGGGGGATTCGGATCTTGTGAGCGGAGCTGCAAATCGCATACCGGAGTGATTGTTTAGAGTTAAAAATCAGACGTATTAAGTTATTTTCGAAAGGAGTGGGGTGTCTATGAGTGGGAAATGCTCTTTTTTCGGTGTTGGGTTCTCTCTCTGTCGGGGCCTCGGCGATACGCAGTATCGCCCGCTCGACGGGTTTTGTCGGGGTTTCCTACGTTCTTGACTACGGCAGCCCCTTGCCCGCCGCTGCCACGGGTGCCCGGAGCCGGGGTGTCGCTCGGCACCCGAACCGAGCAGCCCGGGAATATACACAGTACAATATACGAGATAAAAACTATACCTATAATCGATTCGAGTACATGATGAAAAAAACAGGAAATCGCCGACCTCATATTTTCGTAGTCGGCCAGGCATCGACCCTTCCGGGCGTACCGTTCGTCGCGACCGCCGCCCAGCGCGACATCTGGCGTTGGGGGACCGATAACCGGTTGCCCGAAGCGTTGGCCGCCCTCTCGCGCAGTTCGACGATCCACCGGCGGATCATCAACGACAAGGCCGACTACATCAGCGGCAGCGGTCTGACGGTCGACGAGCTCAGCCCCCGAACCGCCGAACTGATCGGTTCGGCCAACGGCGACGGTCAGAGCCTGCGGACCATCGTCCAACGCGTGGCCCTGGACCGATGCCTGTTGGGGAACGCCTTTTTGGAGGTCGTTACCGACCCGTCGCATAGCTTTCTTTCGTTCTACCACCAGGATGCGACTCGTTGTCGGCTCTCGCGCGACGACCGACACGTGATCCTGCACCACGACTGGCGTCAGTATCGTCCTTCGGAGTCGATCGTGCTGCCGCTCTATCCGAGCTTCGAGCCGCAGTCGGACGGCACCCTTCGTTCCGTGATCCACTACAAGGACTACGAGCCGATGTTTGAACACTACGGCGTCCCGAAGTATATCGCGGGTTTGGGGGCCTCGGCAATCGTCTGGAAGACCGACCGGTGGAACCTCTCTCGTCTGGACAACGCCTTCCAACCATCGGGCGTGATGGTGCTCGACGGCGACACGGACTCCGAACAGGAGGCCGCCGAGATCGCCCGCCTGGCCGAAGAGCGCTTTGCCGGCAAGCCGGGGCAGGTGATGTTTCTGGTCAAGAACGGTATCGACAGCGACACGACCCGTTTCGTGCCGATCGAGACCACCAGCGATGGCGATTGGAAATCGCTCCACGACCAAGCTGTTTCGGACATCATCGTGGCCCACAGCTGGTTCCGGACCCTCAGCGGCATGGAGTATTCGACCGGTTTCTCGGCCGACCGGGTTCGACACGAGTACAACATCGCCCTCAATACCCTGATTCGGGTCGAACAGCAGGAGATCATCGAGCCGATCCGAGCCGTCTGTGCCGAGATCTTCGGCGAAACGACCGCCTCGCTCGCCTTCGTCAATGTCCCGCCTTTCGAGGTCAAACCCGAATACATGAGGGTCTGGGAGGCCCGAAAAGCCGACGGGTTCGACTACGATCCTCAAGATCCGACGCAACGACAATTCCTCTCTCAAATTTAAAACGGTAGCCGATGATCGGGAGGATTCCAAGTACGCATTGGTGCAGTTATGAAATATAAAAGAAGTATATAGTTATGCAATTGATATCGCAAGATGAAGTATTGAGTTTGGCGTTTTCGGGCGACGACGCGATCGACACGAGTCATGTACGTGCCGCTCGGATCGAGGCAGCGCAGTTGCGTTATATTCGTCCGGCCTTTGGGAACGCGATGTATCGGGAGATGATATTGGAGCAGTATCGCGATTTTGTGAGCGGTTATATCAAGCCGGCGTTAGCCCATTTTGTCCGTTATGAGTTGATCGGAGAGTTGGCCGTTCGAGCATCGGATCGCGGCGTCGTTCGCCCGTCGTTCGCGGAGAGCGAGCAGAGCGAGACGTCGATTCGGAACGACCGCGAGGATCGGAAGGACACGTCTCGTTCGGAGTCGAGTCGTCAGTCGAGCGGGACGAAGAGCAGTACGGAGACGACCTCCCGTCAGACGAGCGACCAGTCGACCAGCAAGCGGACCGAAGACGAGCAGCGTACCGAGCAGGTGGACGACCAGCAGACCCTCACGCAGACCTCGACCGACAAGCAGACCGTCCAGAGTACCTCGACGACTCAGGGCGACACCTCCGGTTCGCTGACCGAAAAGAAGGAGACCGACCAGACGAACGGTACGAAAGAGACCCTGACCCAGACGCTCCGCTCGGAGGAGGAGTCTACGCAGAGTCTTCGGACGGATACCGCGAGCGGTACGCAGAAGGTGGACGGTGAGGTGATCGGTTCGGTCGAGACCGAGGAGCAGCAGGCCGACCTCGCGACGAAAAATGCGACGGTATCGACGACTCTCGCGCGCGAGGATACCGACACGAGCCGTTCGACGCGTCTCTCTTTGGGGGCGGCCACGGCCGAAGAATGGCAACTACTTTCGCGCCAGGCGTTGCGCGATGCCCGCACGTTCCTGCGCTATGCGGTGGAGTATGTCGAGGCCAACAGGAATCGATTCCCGAACTACGATCCGGCTTCGGGGCTCGCCGCCTCTGGAGATCGACGCTGCATCGGTGGAATCATCCTCTAATTATGTTGTTTCTTAAATAATACGGTTGATTACCTGCCCTGTTCTTTGTGCTGGAGGGTACTGTTCTCTTTGTGAACAAAGAGAACCAGAAAAACTTCCGGCGATACTAACGTATCGCATGGGCTGCCGTAGTCAAGAGCCTTGTTCTCTTTTTGTTTTGGGTAGGGACTTTCCGGCGCGGCGCGCTGAGGTTATAATTACATTACGCGCCCGCCGAGAAAGCCCTACCCATCCAATGGGCCAGAGCATTAGATTGCGGATGCCTAAGGCGTAGCGTAGCTAGTTAAAAGTTTTTGGTGCCGCTTTTTACAAAAAGCGGCAGTTCCAGTCGGTAGCTAAACACGGGGTATATAATTAGCCGAATATTAAAGAAAGAGGAGAAATTAGATGAAAGAGCATTGGTTATCGGAGGAGTTGAGTCGGATCGAGTCGATGGAGTCGCGGTACGAGTGGGTTGCGGATTTGGTGAAGCCCGGCGATTTGGCGGAGGATCCGGGTTCTTCGGCTCGGGATTACATGGCCGCCTTGCGAGGTTTGGAGCGGTGTATGGAGTTGCGTTTGAAGTTGATTCGCGAGTACGGTCGTTTGCCGTCCGAGGAGGAGGACGAACCGTTGGCGACGGTCGATTTGAGCCGTTTGTCGGACGACGCTCTGGAGGAGGTCGAGGCGGCTTTGATTCCGGTGGAAGAGGTGCCGACCGTCGATCCGACACCGTCCGTCGAGCGTGTAGCGAGTACGGAGTCGATATCGGAAGTTCGGGATTCGCCGCCCGCCTCGTGTTCTGCCGTGCCGAGCGAAAAAAGAAAGGATGAATCATGCGAAAAAAGAACGAAACCCCGCTCCGAGGAAGCGGCGGCGTGCGTCCGTCGGGGCCAAGGCAAAGGGCGACGTCCCGCGATCCCGTCGTCGGGTTGAATCGTCCGCGGCACGAGCGGGCCCGGAGGCGGTTGACCGCCTTTGCGACGGTGGCGCGGCCCGAGATCGAGTGGACCCCGTTCCACCGGGCCTATTATCGTCTGTTGGAGGCTTTCGCCTCGGGTCGGGTTCGCCGGATGATGGTCAGCGTCCCGCCCCAGCACGGGAAGAGCCTCGGAGCGTCGGTTCTGTTGCCGGCCTACCTGCTGGGTTCGGATCCGGGGCTGAGGATCGCGGTGGCTTCGTATTCGTTCGCTCTGTCGGGTCGTTTCGCGCAGCAGACCCAACGGCTGATGTCCGAGTCGTCGTATCGGGCTGTTTTTCCGGCCACCCGCCTGAAGGGGGTCGGCCCGCGGACGGAGGGCGACCGGACGGCGCGTCGGACCGCTCAGGAGTTCGATTGCGTGGGGTATGCCGGCGGGTTGAAGGCTGTGGGACGGACCGGTTCGCTGACCGGCGACCGGGTGGACGTTCTGATCGCCGACGACCTCTATAAGGATGCTCTGGAGGCCAACTCGCCGTTGGTTCGGGAACGGGTCTGGGATTGGTACAACGCGGTGGCCCGGACGCGGTTGCATGACCTCTCGCGCGAGCTGGTGGTCTGCACGCGGTGGCACGAGGACGACTTGATCGGTCGGTTGCGGCGGACCGAGCGGGTGGTGGATCTGACTGCCTGGCGTCAGCTCGACGAGCTGCTTCCGGACACGTGGGTCGCGGTGTCGTTTCCGGCCCTGAAGACGGGTCCGCCCACCGAACCCGACCCGCGGCGCGCGGACGAGCCGCTGTGGCCGGACCGACACTCGGCCGAGTGGCTGTTGCAGCGTCGTCGGGCCGATCCTGTGCTGTTCGAGGCGCTCTACCAGGGTCGTCCGACGGTCCGCGAGGGGTTGCTCTACGACGATTTCGCGACCTACGTATCGTTGCCGTCCGACGTGTTGCGTCGCTCGAACTACACCGACACGGCCGACACGGGTCGCGACCGGCTCTGTTCGATCTGCTACGCGGTGGGATCCGACGGTCTGTTCTACGTAACGGACGTCGTCTACACCTCGGAACCGATGGAGGCGACCGAGGTTGCCGTGGCGGCGATGCTGGCGCGGAACGGGACGACCTCGGCCCGCATCGAGAGCAACAACGGGGGTCGGGGTTTCGGCCGGGCGGTGGAGCGGAGGCTGCACGAAGAGGGCGTACGGAGTTGCGCGGTGCAGCTCTTCCACCAGAGCGGCAACAAGGAGTCGCGCATCCTGACCCATGCTTCGACGGTGGTCCGGCAGGTTCGGTTGCCGTCCGACTGGCGGATCCGTTGGCCGGAATTCGCGACGGACGTGATCGGTTTTCGCCGGTTTTTCCGGGCGAACGCCCACGACGATGCGCCGGATGCGTTGACGGGGATCGTCGAGACGGAGCTGGCACCGCGGAGCCATCGGTTTTTGGTCGGCGGCTTCACGCGGCGGTGAGCGGGGGTGATTTTGTTGTTGGTTGTGTCGAACCGGGGTCGTGGGGATTTTCGTCGGTCGGTTTTTGTTTGGTTTTTATCGAACGAAGCTCTCTTGACTCCGGCAGCCCGTTGCCCGCCGCGGGTCCCCGTTGGGGCTTTTACTGGGGTTCTCTCCGCCTTATTTAGCGGGGCCTGCCCGGCCGACGCGTTCGCGCCACGGCGCGCGCCTTTATTTGGGGTTTGCCAATATGTCCCGCGCGCCGCGCCTAAAGAGGGAAATCAAACCGATAAACGGGAGTTTATCGGAAATGATTTCCCCAGGCGCGCGGCCGGAGGTTGTTTTTAGAACGGTAAAGCGATACGTAGTATCGCCCGCTCGCCGCGAGCACGCGGCCCCGCGCGGGAGCGCAGTCCGACACGGTTTCTCTATAGAGAAGACCCCGCGCGCCGCGCCTTAAGAGGGAAATCAAACCGATAAACGAAGAGTTTATTGGAAATGATTTCCCCAGGCGCGCGGTCAAACACTGTTTTGAGAGAAAAGCCCGTCGCCCGCCCGCCTGAAGAGGAATTTCAAAAGTTTCGCTTGTGGCGAAATCTTTATGAAATTCCCGCGGGCGACGCGCAGAGAATATTTGGGTCGGACGCCCGGGAGCGGCCGCAATCTTTGACGCGTAAGCGGCATAATTGCGGGCCTCCCGAGGGGAGGCGTTCGGCCCGCGCACCCATAGGGTGCGGTTGTTGAGTCCAGGTAAAAGGGTCGTTGCCAGCAAGGGAAGCAACGAACTATGCCGAGTTGAGGAATCGGCCGATGGGCGGCATGGTCGTAAGACCGAAGATCGCGGTTCATGGTGATTCCGAACGAATCGCCCGGCGCGCGAGCAAAGCAAGAGTGCAAAAGGTTTGGAAATCCCGCCCAGCGGGCGGGCGAGCCACTGCCACCCCGCGCGAATCTTTGATTCGCGGTTTATTCGGCTGTAGTCAGTGGGCCTGCGACGTGTTCGCCTTGTGCGAGTGGTGCTTTAGGGGTGAGTGCGACCTCGGTTATCCTCGAGAAAAAGAAATGTTAAACGCAAAATTGAAAAACAACATGAGCAATCCATTTACACCGGGCACGATCCGTTTGCGCGGCGCCGGGAGTCGTCTGACGGTCGAGATCGAGGGCCAGATCGGCCTTCCGGAATGGTGGTCGCCCGACGATGCGGAGAGCAGGGCCGCCACGTACGAGAATTTCCGTCGCCAGCTCGACCGCCTGGGCCGCAGCACGGCCCGTCGGGTCGATGTCCGGATCTGTTCCACGGGCGGTAACATCCACGATGCGTTGTTGATTTATGAAACCCTGTGCGGTCTGGCGGCCTCCGGGGCCGAGATCACGACCCACTGTTTCGGTTACACGGCCTCTGCCGCGACGATCGTCGCACAGGCCGCCACGCCTGGCCGCCGTCTGGTTTCGTCCAACGCGCTCTACCTGATCCACAACGCCACGACTGCGCTGGAGGGGAACCGTCTCGACGCCGAGCATACGGTTCGCCTGTTGGAGGAGACGGATGCGCGCCTGGCCGAGATCTACGCCCAGCGTTCGGGTCGTCCGGCTGCCGGTTTCCGCGATCTGATGGCTCGCAACGGGGGTCGTGGCGAGTGGCTTTCGGCTTCGTCGGCCGTCGAGGCTGGGCTGGCCGACCGGATCCACCGCTCTTCGCCGCTGGCCGAGGTCCGAAACCGGGTCGTGGGAGCGCTCCGCGGCTGGTTCCGCGGCACGCCGGGCCGCTCCTCTTGGACCGAACGGGAGTGGCAACCGACCGTCTCGCCCTCCCTCTCGACAGAGGACGAGTCTCGGTCTTCGGCTTCGCCGGCGGTTCCGTCGCTCCCTCTGCGTCAACGGGTCTGCGCCTCGACCACGCGTCCCCGCGAGGATCCCTCGGTTCTCTCGACGGAGCTTCTGGGGCTGAACTACGCCAACGACTTCTCTCGCAATTCGCAGGCCTACGACTCGGACGCCCGCCGTTTGCGAACAAGTTGTTAACATTTTTTTAACCGTACTGTTTTTTGTTATAACTCAATCATTGGCTACTGTACGGAACCGTTCTCTTTCTTCAGAAAGAGAACGGTACCCTCCTGTCGCTAAAGACTGGGGCATAACCAAAACAGTGCAATTATTAACAAATTATTAACAATTAATTTTATGGGAAAGATTATTTCGAATGCGAAGAATTACACCGGTCAGGATTTGGAGAGCGTGTTTTTCCGTCCGTTGTTGAGCGGTCCGAGCGCGCTGGATCTCGGGATTCGGATGTTGTACAACATGCCGGTCCCGACGACGTTGAACTTTTGGAAGCGCGGGGTCGATTTGTTGCAGAAGTACAGCGCCGGATGGAACGGTTCGTCGGCTTCCGACAAGTATCAGAAAGTGATCGAGTTGTCGAAAGTGAAGGCCGAGATGGGTTATGGCGCGGAGGATTACTTTTCGATGGTTTACGAGCGAATCGTGGGCCGTCCGGAGGTGAACCTGGGGGACCTGAGCGGGACCGAGTTGGAAGAGGCCGAGACGGCTTTGTTCCGCGAAGCGATCGCGGAGTCGATCCGTGCGACGATGTGGGTGGGCGATACGTCTCGTTCGAGCGGGTTCAACACCTTCGACGGTTTTTTCAAGCGGTTGATTTCCGACACGGGGAGCGGATCGGAGGATGTGCATAAGGTCGAGATGCCGTCGATGTCGACGGCCGGGAATGCCGAGAAGCTTTTCAAGTCTTTGTATGCGGCCGCTCCGGCCGAGCTTCGGTCGATGAAGGCCGACGGGCACCTGGTGCTTTTGGTAACGCGGGACGTGGCCGAGAACTACGAGGAGAGCCTCCTGAGCGGCTCGTTGGACAGCGTTCGTGCGGCGAAGATCAACGGCATCGACCGGCTGTCGTTCCGCGGGATTCCGGTTGTCGACATCCAGGCGGACGCCTACTTGACGGCCGTCGGCGACCAGCCGACCTCGTGGGCGATCCTGACCGACAGCCGGAACCTGGCCGTAGCGGTGAACACGTCGGACTTCCCGGGTTCCGAGGTTTCGATGTGGTACAACCCGGACCAGATGGAGAACCGCCAGCGGGCGACCTTCATGGCGGGTTGCGACTACTTGTTGCCGGAGTTGATCGTGGCTTCGTACACGGCGGTTTAGGGGCGTGTTCCGTGTTCTCCTCCAGGGGAGGAGGTTCTCATCGGAGCATCTTGGGACGGGAGGCCGGAGACGGTTCTCCCGTCCTGTTTTTTGCGGGTTCTCTTTGAGAAGATCCCGCGTCCGCTAAAGGGCGAAATACTAGGAAGTTGAAACGGATGGATTTCGCCGGCGCGGTCAGAGGCTGTTTTTAGAACGTTATAGCGTGCGGAGCCTCTTTAGGTTTGGGTTTCTGCGTTTTTTCGACGGTAGTAATAGCGATGCGAAGCATCGCCGGCCGCGGGCACTCGAAAATGCAACACTTTCGCCGGGCGAGAGAAGCCTGATAGAAGCACGAGAGACGCCAGAGAAGATCACGAAAAGCTCACGGTTTTCGGTACGGCGGGCGTCCGAGCAGCCGGTCCCGGAGGAGTTCCCCGACGAATCCGACGTGCGCCCGGATCGTCCGGCAGAGTCCGTAGTGTCGTTTCATGATCGTCCACCGTTCGCGGAGACTCTCCCTCCTCCGTTGCGTCGAGATCCCGCCCGTGGTGAAGCAGCTGAGGATGAGTCCCGTGTCGACCACGGTCGAAGCCCGTTTGAGACACTCGATCACCCAGTCGATGTCCGCCGCCAGTCGATACCGGTCCGTGTCGTAGAGCGGCGCGATGCTTCGTCGGACGATGAACGACTGGTGGCAGACCACCATTCCTCGTTCCAGCGATCGCCACGTCAGCCCCTTTCGCGGCAACGGTTTTTTGCGCAACCCGAGCTCTTCGCCCTGCGGTCCGACGACCATCGTTTCGCCGTAGTAGACGTCTGCGGGCGCTTCGGCTCGGGAGAAGATACGGGTCAGGAGGTCGGTTCTGTAGACCCGGTCTCCCGCGTTGACGAACCACAGGTAATCGCCCGTCGCGGCGCGAATCCCCTTGTTCATCGCGTCGTAAAGTCCTCGGTCCGGTTCGCTGACGGCATACGAAATCGACGCCCCGAACCGTTCGATAACCGCCCTCGTTCCGTCCGTGGAGCCTCCGT
>JAIDFC010000004.1 GCA_029054535.1 Rikenella sp.
TCTTGTTTCAGCACGGGACGCAGGATATCCGCCATCTGGATCGGGTGAAGTGGTGCGCCGAGTTGCGGGGACGGCCCGTGTTGCGGTCGACCGGGTTGACGGTTGCGGGGGGGCGTGAGTTGTGTCGTTTGTGTCCGACCGGGGCGATTGAGATCGGGGGAGACGGGTTGCGGTTGGATTTAGGGCGGTGTTTGTTTTGCGGCGAGTGTGCGGTTCGGTATCCGAACAACGTTCGTTTTACGAACGATTATCGGTTGGCATCGACCACGCGCGAAGGGTTGGTGGTGAGCGAGTGGGAGGAGGCCGGTGTGTGGAAGTTCGATCATAGCGTCGTGCGACCGGAGATTAAGAGGCTGTTCGGGAGATCGTTGCAGCTGCGCGAGGTGTCGGCCGGGGGGGACAACAGTTGCGAGATGGAGCTCGGGGCGGCGGGGAACGTCAATTTCGATATGGGACGTTTCGGGTTCGGTTTTACGGCTTCGCCGCGGCATGCCGACGGGGTGGTGGTTACGGGGCCGGTTACGGCCAATATGGCCCGGGAGCTGGAAGCGACCTGGCAGGCGGTGCCGGAACCGAAAGTCTTGATCGCTGTGGGGACGGATGCGATTTCGGGCGGACTGTTCGCCGAGTCGCCGGCGGTGAATCGGGCTTTTTTCGAGGCGCATCGGCCGGATTTGTATGTGCCGGGGAATCCGACCCATCCGATGACCTTTATTACCGGTTTGCGCGCGTTGGTGGAGCGTGTTCCGGTGTCGGTATCCGAGGAGGAGGCGGAGGAGGGGAGAGGAGTGCCTAAGGTGCTACCGCAGGAGAGGAAGACGCCGCAGGTGAGGAGAAGGAGGGGTAAGAAAACGGATATGACTGCCGATACTACCGAATGACGAATGTAGCGACCACAGGATTGTGGTCGCTATTTTTGAATCCGAGGTCGATCGTTCGGACGGCGATCGGCTCGACCGCCGCGCTGCAAAGCGCGAAGTCGAGGAGGGTCGTGGCGGTGTGCCCGGTCCGATACGGCTCGTAGCCGTAACGGACCGAAGGGATCGTAGAGTCGTAGACGAATGTCATTCTTTCGGCTGCAAACATCGTGCTGTCGATCGCCAACGGACTGAAATAGGGATCGTTCAACGCTTCGCGGCTCGGCCGGTAGCCGGGAGGGGTGCAGTTCCAGTCGCCCATCGTGATGCTGTAACGCTTCCCGGACACGAAAGCGCGCAGAAAAGCCAGTTCGCCGCTCCGCATTCCGCCGGTGTCGTAAGCCGTGTTGTGGGTGTTGTTGATGAAGAGCGTGTCGACGCGACTTCCGTCAGCGGTATCTCGCACCGGAATAGCAACGCTCAGCAGGCATCGTTTGAGATTGAACAGCCGGACGGGGAACGAAAAACCGCCCGGATAACTATATCGGACAACGTGCGCCGGTCGCCACCGCGAGAAAACCGCTATGCCGCTCTCGACGCGTCCCATCGGCTCGCCCAGCGGGATCGGAACGAAATCGCTGACGTAATTCAACCCGTGCCAACCGACATACCCCGCGCCGGATAAAGCGTTCCGGATCGAGTCGAACTCATTCATCCGGTAGCTGCGCCGAGAGTCGATGTCGACCTCCTGCAACCAAATAAAATCTGCTTTATAAACAGTGTCCCCCGCCTCTTCTCCCCGCAACAGAAAGTCGACGATGCCGGCCAAATTCTCGGCCGTCCGACTGCGAGAGGTGCGAACCCGGCTCCCTCCGTCGTAGAAAAAGTCCATGTCGTCGCCCAAACCCGCATACCCGATGTTCCACGACACGATCCGGAGCGTATCGCCCCGTCGCAACATGGCGCTGTTTTCGTCCGCATGAGAGGTATAGATCGTTTCAACCGCTTCCGGTCTCCACTCCCGCATCCACATCGTCCCCACGAAGCCGATTCCGACGAGCAGGAGTCCACCTGCTGCAATGCCTGCTACGACTCCTCCGATCCGCAGTCCGCGGCGGTAACGCTTCGGAATTTTCATCTCGATACGGATAGGGCGGCTTTCCCTTTGCGTTTAGAAAGGTCAGTGAATTACCTCGATCGAGTAATTCGGCTTGTAGTGGACCACCGGCCAAGCCATGTTTCGATATTTCCCGCGGCTTTGTTCTTCCTGTCGGAAGTCATATCCGACCTGCAATAACTCCGGTCGGTACTTCCCGCCCGAGATCTGAGCCGGCATATCCGATCCGAAACGCCCTAATGCTCCGCCGAAGTATCGAATCACGTCGTATCCACGGAATGAATACGGAGTGGGCAACTCGCCGAAAGCGTTCATATAGTCGTGATAGAACTTCGCCACCGCCGGATCGCTCCGGTCGGCATGATACGATGCCGGATAGTGTACGTTCAGTTTGTAGAATAGTTCGAAATTGAGGTTCGAGATCCACTCCCAACGCGGCGTCCCGATCACCGTAATTCGGTATCGTCCTGTGATATTCAACGAACTCAGGTGCGACAGTACGCCCTCCAAAGCATCCGACCGATTGACCGGCACGTAGACGATGTTTTCCTGGCTCCGGCTCAAGGCGGCGTTGAGCCACACGTCCATCGCATGGCTTTGCGCCCGCGATCCGGTGAATGACAGGGTGGCGATTTTGTCGCCCAACTGCCGCTCGATCAGGGAGACGGTGGCCGAGTCCGGATGCTCGACGTGGTCGATCAGCACGAAGTTGGCCCCTGCGCTATGGCTTCCCGCTTCGCCGCCGAAGCGTTCGAAAATCTGTCGATAGGCCTCTCCGTCCGCCGGCGCCGCCTCGAAAACATACGGATTCCCCTCTGCCCCCACAGCCCCCAGAGGACTCACCACCGGAATACCTCGTTCTGCAGCGAACTCTGCTACTGGCTCGAATGCCTCGGCATAGGCCGGTCCGATAATCAAATCGGCTTTATCCAGCTTACCCGACCGAATCAAGGATTGCACTTTCTCTTCCGCCGCACCGCTGTTCATGAATTGAACCTGAGCCGAAATTCCTTCGCTTTTGAGTGCTTCCAACCCCAGCAACATCCCTTTGTAGTACTCCGAGAATCGAGCGTTGGTCTTCAGCCCCGGCTGCACAGGCAACAGGACGGCTATATTCAGCTTCGTCTTCCGGTCGATCGGTTTCAGCCGACCGCCGGCGTCGTAATAACCGTTCGCGGCAGCTGTGCCGATCGTCTCGGCGGAGCGGGGCAATGTATCGCCTTTAGCGGTCTCTGCTGCTGCCGTCGGTTTCCGGAAGGCGTCTTTATTGATCGAACCCTGGCTATACACGGTTGCAGACTCGCGCTGCAACATCTGTCGCTGCTCTTCCGACTGGCGTTTGGGTTGTCCGGTCGCCTCCGCGGCCGTCGGAGCGGAGGCCGTAGCCGTCTCCTGTTTCGCCTGCGGTCTCTCCAGCCCCACCCGCGGGATCAACAGCGTCTGCCGGTTCCGCAAAGTCTCGCGGGTCAGGCTGTTGGCTTTCTTGATCTCGTCCTGGCTCACGGCATAAGCCTTAGCGATCATCGCCAGCGTCTCGCCTTTCCGTACTTTGTGAATCCAGTATCGCTGTCCGCGGATGGTGATCGGACGGTTCGACAGTTGCACGACGTTCTGTGCCCGAGCCGAAGACCACAAGGAGAAGCCGGTCGAAGAAAAGCCCGCCCCGTTCAACAGCAAAAGTGAAAAAACGATAGACAGCAGATAACGGTTCATCGGAAAAATGTGTGCGCGTATGGTTTGAGAATAGATAGTAAGAGTCGTGTCTGTGATTACTTTTTCGCCCGGACAGTCGTCTGAGCTTCGAGCCGCAAACGGGTCAGCACCTGTTTGGTCTCCCTCGGAAAATCGCCGTTCATCATCCAGCTGTAGTAGCTCGGCTCCGAGGCGAAGACCTCCGCAACCGGCCTCCCCTTATGTTTCCCGAAGTTGAAGACCGGCACGTCGTGCTCGTTCAGCGCAATTCTCCCCGCGAAGTCGACGTTCCGGCTCATCCGCGAGAAGTCGGCCAGAAACTCGACGTCGTTCTCCAACGCATCCGGATAGCGATCCAACTGGGCTTTGAGCACCTCGTACGTAGCCCGTATGTCCGCCTCGGCCGAGTGTGCGTTTTCGATCTCCGACCCGCAATAAAACTTATAGGCTGCGGCTAAGGTTCGTTGTTCCATCTTGTGGAAGATGTTCTGTACGTCGACGAACCGTTTGCCGTGCAGGTCGATCTCGATTCCGGCCCGCATGAACTCTTCGACCAGGATCGGGATGTCGAACTTGTTGGAGTTATATCCGGCCAGGTCCGCCCCCTGGATAAATTCGGCCAGCGACCGTCCGATCTGTGCGAAGGTCGGACAATCTTTCACATCCTCGTCCGTAATGCCGTGGATGGCGGTCGAAGCCGCCGGAATCGGCACCCCGGGATTGATCCTCCGGGTTTTGACCTCTTCGTCGCCGTTCGGGTGCACTTTGATGAGCGAAATTTCGACGATATGGTCCTTCCCCGGATCGACCCCCGTGGATTCGATGTCGAAGAAGATAATCGGACGCTTGAGTTTCAGTTCCATAGCGAATCCCCGATATTAAACATTACGCGTTGATCATCATCGGCATCAAAAGCATCAACAACGATTCGCCCTCGACGTCGTTTTCCGACGGGAAGAACAGGCCCGGCCGCGTCGCATCTGCCAGTTCGATCGAGACCTCCGGCGAGTGGATGTTCCCCAGCAGATCGAGCAGGAACGACGACCGGAAGCCGATCTCGATCGGATCGCCGTCGTAGTTGCAGCTGATGTTATCCTCGGCCGACGCCGCATAGTCGATGTCCTGGGCCGACAGGTTGATG
>JAIDFC010000040.1 GCA_029054535.1 Rikenella sp.
TGCGGATTTTTCGGAGCGAACTCTAGCATTCGAGTGCCGAGCGGCACCAGCCCGTCGCTTGGGGTGGCTCCGGGCTGGCATAGGGAGATCGTGAAAGAATTTGCTCGGCCCACGCGATCGAAGATCGCGTTTCCGGTTGGAGAAGAAAAGGCAGAAGTCGGCATAGAACCGCAACATCCACTTCGTTCACTGGCGTTGAACCTAATCCTCATGGCATACGAAAGTTAAAAAACGGTATTTTCGTATAGTCGCTCATGACATTCCCGGTAACGAGAAAGATAGAAAATAAAAATCGTTAGCTTTGTGTCGTTATGGGACGATCGATATTGTTGATTTATACGGGCGGGACGATCGGGATGAAGACCAATCCCGAGACCGGATCGCTGGCGCCGTTCGATTTCGATCAGATCGGAAGCGAAGTTCCCGAGTTGCGGAAGTTCGGAGTTCGGATCGAGACGATGACATTCGACCCGGTGATCGACTCGTCGAACGTGAGTCCGGCGGAGTGGATTCGACTGGCAGAGACGATCCGCGACCATTACGAGCGGTACGACGGCTTCGTGGTCCTGCACGGGACCGACACGATGGCTTATACCGCTTCGGCCCTGAGCTTCATGATGGAGAACCTGGCCAAACCGATCATCTTCACCGGGAGTCAGATTCCGATCGGCGTGCTGCGGACCGACGGACGCGAGAACCTGATCTCGGCCATCGAGATCGCGGCGGCGGGGACGGTTCCGGAGGTGTGTATCTACTTCCAGAACAGTCTGCTTCGGGCCAACCGGACCATTAAGTACAACGCCGAGCATTTCAATGCGTTTCGCAGCCCGAACTATCCGCCGCTGGCCGAGGCCGGAATCACGATCAAGTACAACACGCCTTATATAAGGAAAGTGGACAGTTTCCTGCCGTCGTTGAAAGTCAACACACGACTGGAGACTCGGGTGGCCGTAGTGCGGATTTTTCCGGGACTGAGGCCGGAGATTTTCCGGGCGATGCTCGGGATCGAGGAGCTGCGCGGGGTGGTGCTGGAGACTTACGGAGCAGGGAATGCGCCGACCGACGCATGGTTCGTCGAGACGGTGAGCGAAACCGTGGCGCGGGGCGTGGTGGTGATGAACGTAACGCAGTGTGCGGCCGGGAGCGTCGACATGGCGCTGTACGACACCGGTCGGACACTGCTCCGGGCCGGGGTGGTGGGCGGAGGCGACATGACGACCGAAGCGGCGCTGGCCAAACTGATGTATCTGCTGGGCGAAGAGATGCCCGCCGAACAGCTCGAACACTATCTCCGCACCCCGATCCGGGGCGAAATCTCGCTCTGAAAGAGGGCGGATCGGGAAGAGGTAAAAAACGATGAAATTTCCTCGGATGTTGTGTACAAAAAATATTTATTCTAACTTTAACGCATAAAAACGGCTCTCAACGGCACGGACCACCCTTTGGACGGAGGTCTGTTTTTGCACGCAAACGATTGACAGCCAAACCGAAAACGTCGCCTGGCGCTTTGCGTTTCGGCGCGTACATCAACAAGGAGGAATGTCCGAGTGGTCGAAGGAGCACGCCTGGAAAGTGTGTATACCTCAAAAGGGTATCAAGGGTTCGAATCCCTTTTCCTCCGCAATCCGGCCGGAAAAACGATTATAGCCACCCGGCGGCTTGGCTGAATGACCGAAGCCGAAACGAGCTTGCTCGATTGAGTGCTTTCGGGGATTCAGCCAATAATGCGAAGCATAAATCGTTTTGCGGAGGGATATAGAGATTGCAGGGAGCCCGCCGGGAGGCAGGGGATAACGGCGCAGATGCGACGTAATCCCGATGGATAAATTGACGAGGAGGCGAGGGATAAACAAGTCGCGCAGCGACGCAGTTAATCCCTTTTGGGCAAATCGGGAACGAGGGATAACGGAGCGAATGCGACGTAATCCCGTTGAAGTCGATGGGCCTGGGACAAACAAGCTGCGCAGCGACGTACCCCCGACAAATAATTCCGACGATAATAAAGCAGGCGAACCGACCACGCACTGCCCACACACCGAACGAATAACACAAACAAACAAAACTAATCAAAATCTTACCGTCATTATGAAAAAACTTCTGACAATCGTGTCTATGGTAGGTCTTCTGACCTTCGGCACCGCGAACCTGTACGCTCAAGAGGCAGATTCGACCACTGCTGCGCAGACCGAACAGACCGACGCTGTAGCTCCGGCGACCGACGCGCAAACCGACGAAGCTGCGGCCGAAGACCTCGGCGGCCAACCGATGCACCAAGCGCTGAAACAGAAATTCATCGAAGGGGGTGTGGGCTGGATGTCGCCGATCCTGCTCTGCTTGATCCTCGGTCTGGCGATCGTGATCGAACGCGTTATCTACCTGAACCTCGCGACGATCAACACCAAAAAACTACTCGAAAAAGTCGAAGAAGCACTGAATAACGGCGGTGTGGAAGCTGCCAAGGAAGTTTGCCGCAACACCCGCGGTCCGGTCGCTTCGATCTTCTACCAGGGGCTCGATCGCGCGGGCGAAGGACTCGACGTGGTTGAAAAATCGGTCGCTTCCTATGGGTCGGTACAGGCCGGGATGCTCGAAAACGGGATGTCGTGGATCTCGCTCTTCATCGCACTCTCGCCGATGCTCGGGTTTATGGGGACCGTCGTAGGGATGATCGCGTCGTTCGACTCAATCGAAGCTGCCGGCGACATCGCTCCGTCGTTGGTCGCAGGGGGGATGAAAATCGCCTTGTTGACCACCGTGGCCGGGCTTATCGCCGCTGTCATCCTGCAGCTGTTCTACAACTACCTCTTGGCTAAGATCGACAGCATCGTCATCTCGATGGAAGACGCTTCCATTTCGCTGGTGGACATCTTGACCAAATACCTGAAAAAATAATCGTGCGCTGACGGTCTCTCGCGCGTTTCTCTCCTCTCTCGCGGAGGCAGACGAGAAAGCGGACCGAGAGTCCGAGCGTGCCTCTCGGCATTGAATAAGAAGATATGAAATACTTACCCATAATCAAATACGCACTGCTCATCGTATCGGCTATCCTGCTGGTGCTCGGGATGGTGCAGGGCGAAGGAAGCGCGATGCTGGACGTGATGCTCGTTTGGTCTTTCGCGATGGTGATCCTCACCATTGCACTGACGGTCGTCATGCCGCTCGTTGCGGTGTTCCAGAACCCGAAAAGCGCGGTCAGATCGCTCATCGGGCTGGGGATTCTCGTCGTAGTCTTCCTCGTCTCGTATGCCCTCGCTACGGACGAACCCATCCGGCTCGCTTCGGGCAAAATGATGGACGACACGTTCGACCTCAAGTTCAGCGACACCGCTCTGTGGATGACCTACATTACCTTTGCGGGGGTGATCCTCAGCATTCTCTTCGGAGAACTCTATAAAGTCTTCAAAAAATAACCGCTCGTACCATGGCGAAAAGAAAAGTTCCAGAAATCAACTCCGGATCCATGGCCGACATCGCGTTCCTGTTGCTCATCTTCTGGCTGATGACAACCTCCATGAACGTCGATTCGGGGATCTCCCGGAAGTTGCCGCCGCTGGTCGAGCAGGATAACGACCCGGGGATGGATGCCCACGAGCGGAACGTGCTCATGGTGTTCGTCAGCGGGAACAACCAGCTCCTCGTGGCAGGACAACGGATGGATATCACCGGATTGTGTGAAAAAACCAAAACCTTTATCACCAATCCGACCAACGATCCCAATATGCCGGAAAAGGAGATGACCGAAATTCCTCTCTTGGGGAACTATCCGGTCAGCAAAGGGATCGTTTCGCTTCAGAACGACCGCGGTACCAGTTACGAAATGTACCTCAAAGTGCAGAACGAACTGACGCGGGCATACAACGAAGCGAAAGAAGACCTCTCGCAACGGAAGTTCGGACGGGCTTTCACCGACCTGAACGACGAACAGCGAAAGGCGATCAACAAGGCAATCCCGGTGAAAATCTCCGAAGCCGAACCGCGTAACTTAACCGGAGGAAAGTAGTTTAAGACATGGCACAATTTCAACGCAAAGGAGGAAAAGGGGCCCCAGGGATCTCTACCTCGTCGCTGCCGGACATCGTGTTCATGATCCTCTTCTTCTTCATGGCAACAACGACCATGAGGGAGGTGGAACTCAAGGTCCAGATCGACTCTCCGAAGGCCAGCGAAGCGCAGAAGCTCGAAAAAAAATCGTTGGTCAGCTACATCTACGTAGGGCCGCCGACCAAGGCGCTCGCGCCGCAGTTCGGGACTGCACCGAGGATTCAGCTCAACGGAGCGTACAGCACGTTGACCAATATCACGGAGTTTGTGGCGGCGGAACGCGATAAACTGAGCGAAAAGGACCGTCCGGATATGACGGTGAGTTTGAAGATCGACTCCAATACCAAGATGGGGTTGGTTACGGATATCAAGCAGGAGTTGCGGCGGGCGAATGCCTTGTCGATCAGCTATGCTGCAGCAAAGGATAAGGGAGAGGGGAATAACAACTAATACCCCCCTCTTTGTTAATCGTGTTCGATTAACGAAAGGGAGGATTCCTCATCCATCACAGCCTTTGAGAAACAAAGGGGCGTTGACCTATGGATGGTCAACGCCCCTTTTCCTTTTACGGATTTCCCTCGGAATCGCTTCTCTTCCCGCTGAAATCCGGACTGTTTCGATATCGATTCCCATTTCATCCAGCTCCTATTTTACCCGGCTCCGGGCTGGCGCGAAAGCGGTGGACGGGGGGAAATCTATATGGCGCCGGCGACAGCGGGTTCAGCTGGGCGTCCTCCTGTACGGGAACCAACGCCTACCG
>JAIDFC010000041.1 GCA_029054535.1 Rikenella sp.
GTATCAGATAGAGTTTTCCCATTACGAGGCATAAAGATAGGGTTATTTGGAGATATAATCACCCTGTACAGCTCGATTCGCGCAGCCGACGATTCGGAAGAGTTTTCTATTTTCCTCGTTGCGCGAGCCGGTTTACCGCTCGGTGCGATCAGCTCGAAAACGACCGTCGCAACCGCCTTCTCTTCAATCTCCTCCTTTCATCGGTCGACGGTCGTCGAAGCGGTCGGAATCCCCATTTTTTCGAGCAGCGGTCCTACCGTCGGTTCGTGCCCCGCAAAACGCCGGAAAAGCTCCATCGGATGCTCCGTTCCGCCCGGTGTCAGAATGTGCGTGCGGAAGCTCCGAGCCGTCGCCGGGTCGAAAATCCCGTGGGCTTTGAACAGCGCGAAAGCATCCGCTTCCAAAACCTCGGCCCACTTGTAACTGTAATACCCCGCCGCATACCCGCCGCCGAAAATGTGCGTGAAACTCGTCGAGAAGCAGGTCCCGTCGACCGGGGGCATCACCTGGGTTCGCTGCGTCGCCCGCCGTTCGAAAGCCGAGACGTCGAAAGCCCCTGCCGTCGTGTCGAACGCCGTCGACCGGGAGTGCCAGGCCATGTCGCAGATCCCGAACTGCAACTGGCGCACACACCCGTATGCCGCCAAATAGCGTTTAGCCGCCTCGATCCGGTCGATCATCTCGGCCGGCATCCGCTCGCCCGTCTCGTAGTGAGCCGCCCAGAGGTCGAGAAACTCCTTCTCGCTGACCCAGTTTTCGAGAATCTGCGACGGCAACTCCACAAAATCCCGCCGGACGTTGGTTCCCGTCAGGCTCGGATAGCTCCCCCGGCCCAACATCCCGTGGAGGCCGTGGCCGAACTCGTGGAAGATCGTCGTAACCTCGCTGAAGCTCAGCAGCGAAGGCCGCCGGTTGGTCGGCTTCGTGAAGTTGCAGACCAGCGAAACCACCGGAAACACCTCCTCGCCCGTCGACGGATCGACATACGCCTGCCGATACGAAGTCATCCATGCTCCCCCCTGTTTCCCCGCCCGCGGGAAGTAGTCGATATAGAGGATCGCCAGCAAACGTTCCTCCGTCGTCTCCTGCGCCGTGTCGTACACCTCGAACGCATGTACGTCCGGATGGTAAACCGGAATCGCCGGATTCTCGCGGAATGTCAGCCCGTAGAGCCGACCGGCGAGCATGAACATCGCCTCCTGGACCCGTTCCAACCGGAAGTAAGGCCGCGTCATCTCGTCGTCCAAGTCATACGTCGCCGCCTTGTATTTCTCCGTATAGTACGCCCAGTCCCACGGCATGAGCTCTTCGTCGAATCCCTGTGTCGCGGCATAGGTCCGAATCGCGGCCACCTCCCGTTCAGCATAAGGCCGCGTCCGTTCCAACAGCTCGTCCAGGAGGCCGTTCACCCGTTCCGCCGAACCGGCCATCCGTTCTTCCAATACGTAGTCGGCATAGGTCTCGTATCCCAAGAGCTGCGCCAACTGTCGCCGAAGTTCGGCGATCCGCACCGCCAGCGGCGAGTTGTTCCGTTCTTCCGTCCCGCCGAACGCCCGACTGTTGTAAGCTCGATACATCCGTTCGCGCAGATCTCGCCGTTCGGAGTAGGTCATGAACGGGATGTAGCTCGGCGCATGGAGCGTGAAGAGCCACCCGTTCTCCAAGCCGGCCGCTCGGGCTTCGGCGGCTGCGGCATCCCGAACCGTCTCCGGCAGACCCGCCAACTCCGCCGTATCGACGATATGGAGCCGAAAATCATTGGTCGCTGCCAGGACATTCTGTTCGAATCGCAAGGTCAGCTGCGCCAGTTCGCCCGTAATCGCGCGATACTCGGCCTTCTTGGCCGAGTCGAGCAGCGCCCCCGACCGCACGAACCCGCGATAAGTATCCGTCAGCAGCGTCCGCTGCTCCGGCGTCAGCCCGCGAAATCCCTCCGCTTCGGCCGCCTCGTACACCGTCCTCACCCGGTCGAACAACCGTTCGTTCAGCATCACGTCATTCCCGAACTCGGAAAGCATCGGAGCCAGCTCCACGGCCAACTCCTGCATCGCATCGCTGGTCTCGGCGCTGTTCAGGTTGTAGAAAACGTTCAGCACGCGTTCCAACGGTTGCTGGGCGAATTCCAAGGCCACGATCGTATTTTCGAATGTCGCGCTATCTTCTGCCGTAGCGATGGTTTCGATGTTTTTCCGGCTCTCGCCGACGAGCTGTTCGATGGCGGGCCGATAGTGCTCCAGTCGAATCTCGGCAAAGGGCGGAACGCCGTGCGGCGTCTCCCACGCCGGGCTCGACAACGGATTCCCGGTCTCGCCCGCGGCGCACCCCGAAAGACCGACGGAAACGGCAGCTGCAGTTGCACTCATGGTCAATAATCTTTTGATAACGGTTTTATACATCGTGTTTTTTTCTTTCCCTCTCCTGTGCTCGGTGCATCTCGACCCGGAGCCTCTGGGGCGGGTTTGCGGTGAGCGATCGGTTCGCCGGGTCTCCGCCGGGGAAGCGTTCGATCCGCGCGCCCTGCGGGCGCGGTTCGTTGCGAGTGGAGTATATTTCAGCCCGTTGCGATCCGCAGGATCGCCGGCCTGTGCGCCCAGCGGCGAAGCCGCTCGGGGGTTGGGCGACAGGCCGAATGAAGCACAATGAATTCTATATGCAGTTATTGCGATCCGAAAGCAGCTTTGGGCAGGTTGAAAAACCGCGACTCAATGAGTCGCGTGTCCGACGCCGCCC
>JAIDFC010000042.1 GCA_029054535.1 Rikenella sp.
GGAGGAGCGGCGGGGAAAGGAGTGGGAGAGGGTGCGAGGCGGGGGAGATGTCGTTTCTTCCGGCACGCGATTTGCTGCTCGGTCGGAAACGGACACGCTGCGCGCAATTCGAAAAAAAAACTCACTGCGATTCAAAAACAGAAGTTATGGAATATAACGAAAACGATTACGATTACAACGACTATCCGAGGCAGGAGAGCGACAGCTCGACCAAAGGGTTGAAGATCGCCATCATTATTCTGTTGGTTATTCTGGCGGCCGTTACGTTCCTCTTTTGGCGGCAGGTACAGGCCGAAAAGGCACAGAACGCCGAACTGTTGGTCGACAAGGATACCCTGACCAACCGCCTCTCGGTGCTCATGGGCGAGATGGGCGACCTCAAAATCGACAACGATACGATGAATATCGCATTGATGCAGCAGCGGCATGTCGCCGATTCGCTCATGGATCGATTGAAAAAAGAGCGCTCGTGGAACTACTCTAAGATCAAAAAATACGAACGCGAACTCGGAACGTTGCGGAGTGCGATGCAGGGATTTGTGCGGCAGATCGACTCGCTCAACCGGCTCAATCAACTGTTGGCCGGGGAAAACGTCCGGATGAAACGCGAAATGTCGACCTACCGGCTCCGTGCGGAACAGGCCGAAGAGATGAACCAGGAACTCAATAACAAGGTGAAACGCGGGTCGCAGCTGCGGGCTCGGGAGGTGGCCTTGTTGCCGTACAAGAACAATAAAGTTACCAACAAATCGAAACAGGTCGATAAACTCGTTACGGAATTTGTCTTGGCGGCTAATGAACTGGCGGTGCCGGGGGAACGGACGGTCTATATTCGGATCATTATGCCGGATTCCGAAATTCTTGGGTCGCGCGACGGCGGGCGGTTTACTTTCGCTGGCGAATCGATTCCGTATTCGGCTAAGCGGGCGGTGGACTACCAGGGTGAAGATTTGCCGATGAGTATCTACTACGAAGATGTCAAGGGATTGTATCCCGGGCAGTATGGGGTGATGGTCTATGTGGACGGGCAGATGATCGGCGAAAGCGAAGTGGTGTTGCGGTAACTTTTTCGGGGGGGGGAGGCTGCTTGGGTAGCCGAACTCGTTTCGCAACTTTAGTCGACCGAACTTTTTTTACAACGCGGGGGATCTTCTCGGAGACGGAAGACCCCTCGCTCCTTTTTTTCGGAACGCTTCCCTGTGTAGGAAAGCGTTTTTTGTGGTCAGGGTATGAAAATAAGAGATTTGGACTTAGGCGAAATGCCGCTGTTGCTGGCCCCGATGGAGGACGTTACCGACCCCTCGTTCCGATACGTCTGCAAACGTTTCGGCGCCGACATGATGTATACGGAGTTCGTCTCGGCCGACGGATTGATCCGCGACGCCGGCAAATCGTTGGCCAAACTGCGGATCGTCGACTCGGAACGGCCGATCGGCATCCAGATCTACGGCAACGAGATTGAACCGATGGTCTAAGCGGCCCGGATGGCCGAAGCGGCCGGGCCGGAGGTGATCGATATCAACTTCGGTTGCCCGGTGAAGAAGATCGCCGGGCGAGGGGCCGGTTCCGGGATGATGCGCGACGTGCCGAAGATGGTCGAGATGACCCGGCGGATCGTCCAGGCCGTCCGGTTGCCCGTAACGGTCAAAACCCGACTGGGGTGGGACGATGAGTCGAAGAATATCGAGGAGATCGCCCTGCGGCTGCAGGACGTCGGGATCGAGGCGCTGACGATCCACGGGCGGACACGGGCTCAGATGTACCGTGGCGAGGCCGACTGGACCTTGATCGGCGCGGTGAAGAACAACCCCTCGATTCGGATTCCGATCATCGGGAACGGGGACATCGACTCGGGGGCGAAAGCGGCCGAGATGCGTGATCGGTACGGGGTGGACGGGTTGATGATCGGTCGGGCGACGTTCGGTCGTCCGTGGATCTTCCGCGAGGTGCGGCACTACCTCGCCACGGGCGAGGCGTTGCCGCAGCCGACGGTTCGGGAACGGGTGGCGCTGGCTCGCGAACATCTGGCCAAGTCGGTGGAGCTCAAGGGCGAGCGGACCGGCGTGTTGGAACTGCGGCGACATCTGAGCAGCTATTTCAAAGGGTTGCCCTCGTTTCGCGAGACGCGGGCGCAACTGGTAACCGAGCCTACGGCCGAAGGGGTGGCTCGGATTCTCGACACGATTCAGGAACGGTGGGGCGATTGGGATGCGACATCGACCGTGCCGCCTTTCATCTACGACCGTTCTTGAGCGGTGCGGCGCGGAGGCGGAGAAACTTTTTTGTATTTTTTTGATCGTATTGTTTGGAGGTAACGGAATTTTGATTACTTTTGCATCGTCGAACCGAGAGTGGTTCGGCGCACATTGAAAATATTCCTCGATAGCTCAGTTGGTTAGAGCACCTGACTGTTAATCAGGGGGTCCAAGGTTCAAGTCCTTGTCGAGGAGCTGTTATCTGCGATCGGTTCTATCAAATCTATGATAGAACCGATTTTCTTTTATTCTCTTATTTGATTCGATCATCCTCTTTTTTGTTTGCTCTTACGGGAAACTCCGTCTTGCTCAGGGGCCGCGTATAAATAGCGATAAAAAAATTACCTTTGCGGAGATTATTGCGAACGAGGAATCATGTATAAGTTTTTTCGACCCATTTTGTTCTGTCTGCAACCCGAAACGATTCACCACCTGACGGTTCGGATGTTGCGATTCCTACATTTCGTTCCTTTCGCCCGGGCGATCCTGCGGGCGATTTATACGCGTCGCGCGCTGGAACTCGAACGGGAGGTGCTGGGGCTGAAGTTTCCCAATCCGATCGGGCTGGCGGCCGGTTTCGACAAGGATGCCGAGGCGTACGACATGCTCGGGGCATTGGGTTTCGGGTTCGTGGAGATCGGGACCGTTACCCCGAAACCGCAGAATGGAAATCCGAAACCGAGGTGTTTTCGATTGCCGGAAGACCGGGCTATCATCAACCGAATGGGATTCAACAACCGCGGGGTGCAGCATGCCGTGCGGAACCTGCGCCATCGTCGGCCGGGGCTGATCGTCGGGGGGAACATCGGAAAAAATACCTTGACGCCCAACGAACAGGCTCCGAACGACTACCTGCGGGCCTTTCGGGCGTTGTACGACTACGTGGACTACTTCGTGGTGAATGTCAGTTGCCCGAATGTGGCGTGTCTGACGGCCTTGCAGAGCAAGGCTTCAACGGTGGCCATACTCGAGCCGCTCAAGGAGTTCCGGCAGGGGCAGAGCGATTATCGGCCGATTCTGCTCAAAATCTCGCCGGACCTGACGCCGGAGCAGGTCGACCAGATGATCGAGGTGGTGAGCGAGTGCAAGATCGACGGAATCGTGGCGACCAATACGACCACCTCGCGCGAGGGGCTCGAAACCGCTTCGGAGCGGGTGATGGCGATCGGGAAGGGGGGCTTGAGCGGAGGACCGTTGACCCGGAGGTCGTGCGAAATGGTCCGCTACATTCACGAAAAAACCGAAGGACGGTTGCCGATTATCGGTGTGGGCGGGGTGATGAGCGTCGAAGAGGCCGAGGCGATGCTCGAGGCGGGGGCTTCGCTGGTACAGGTCTATTCGGGGTTGATCTACGAAGGGCCTGGATTAGTGAAGCGAATCTGCA
>JAIDFC010000043.1 GCA_029054535.1 Rikenella sp.
GTCCCCGCAAAAACGAGGAACAGCAGCACCAGTTCCACAATCAGCATCACGAATCCCCCCCCGGCAGTAGTGAACCGTGCGTTCATCTCGCCCAGGAAAGCATGCGGCAATCTGGCGATAATCCCGATCATGATGATCAGCGATACGCCATTCCCGATCCCCTTGTCGGTGATTTTCTCGCCGAGCCACATGACGAACATGGTCCCAGCAATCAAGACCATCGTAGCGCTGAACGTAAACAAGAACGAGTTCCCGAGCACGAACGCCCCGGAGTCATTCACCTGCACATGCAAATTGGCCAAATAAGCCGGCGCCTGGATCAAGAGAATCCCGATCGTGAGATACCGAGTCCACTGGTTGATCTTTCTCCGTCCGCTCTCCCCCTCTTTCTGCAACTTCTGGAAGTACGGAATCGCAATCCCCAAAAGTTGAATCACAATCGAAGCGGAGATATAGGGCATAATCCCCAAGGCAAAAATCGAGGCATTGGAGAAAGCCCCCCCCGAGAAGATGTCGAGCAGCCCCAAGATCCCATCCGCGGTCTGTTTCTGGAGATTGGCCAGTGCTTCCGGGTTCAACCCCGGCAGCACGACGAAGCTCCCCAGCCGATAAATCAGAAGCAGCCCCAAAGTATAGAGGATCCGATTCCGCAGCTCCTCGATTTTGAAGATGTTCCGAATGGTGTCTATTAGTTTTTTCATGAACCGAAAAAGGTAGGCTATTAAAAATGAATCGGTTACAGCTTAGTTACCGTCCCCCCCTGCCCTTCGATGGCCGCCTGGGCGGTTTTCGAGAAAGCATGGGCCGTAACGTCCACCTTTTTGGTCAAAGTCCCGGTCCCGAGAATCTTAACCACATCGTTTTTGGACACCAGACCGGCAGCCACGAGTTCAGCCTGCCCGATAGCAGTCGCTCCGCTCTTGGTCGCCAGTGCCTCGATCGCCGAAAGATTGACGGTCTTGAAAACGACTTTGTTGATATTGGTAAACCCGAATTTCGGCAAGCGCCGTTGCAGCGGCATCTGACCGCCCTGGAAACCGCGTTTGCGTTTGTATCCCGACCGCGACTGAGCCCCTTTGTGCCCACGCGTAGAGGTTCCGCCATACCCCGACCCTTGTCCGCGTCCGATGCGTTTTTCGCTGTGCGTAGAGCCTTTGGCGGGTTTGATATTGCTGAGGTTCATAATAATATTGCTCTTCTGTTGTTTAAAAGAATCTATTTAACGTCTTCAACACGGACGAGATGTTTTACCTTCTCGACCATGCCCATGATTTCCGGGCATTTGTTGTGTTCCACGCTCTGGCGAATCTTCCGCAGCCCGAGCGCGTCCAAATTGGCACGCTGCTGTTTCGAAGCACCGATGCGGCTTTTGGTTTGGGTGATTTTAACTATTGCCATTTCGCAGTAAGTTCTGAGTGGTTAAAGGTTTTGAATTACCCGTTGAATACTTTGGTCAGCGAGATCCCTCTGGTCTCAGCCACGGTAATCGGGTCGCGCAGTTCCGCCAACGCCGCCACAGTAGCTTTAACCAAGTTGTGCGGGTTTGAAGAGCCCTTGCTCTTAGCCAAGACGTTCTTCACCCCGACGCTTTCCAGCACGGCGCGCATAGCCCCCCCTGCGATCACCCCGGTACCCGGAGAAGCAGGACGCAGCAACACTCTGGAACCGCTGAACTTAGCTTCTTGTTCGTGCGGAATGGTCCCTTTCAAGACCGGCACTTTGATCAGGTTTTTCTTGGCATCTTCGACGCCCTTCGCAATCGCGGTGGTAACTTCGGAAGCTTTCCCCAAGCCGTACCCTACGATTCCGTTTTCGTTCCCCACCACGACGATCGCCGAGAAGGTAAAGGTCCGCCCCCCTTTCGTAACTTTCGTTACGCGTTGTATGCTAACCAGCCGATCTTTGAGTTCGATGTCGCTGGTGCGTACTTTTTTTATGTTGTTCATCGACATAATAATCCGTGTATTAAAAAGAATGTTGGATTAGAATTTCAAACCGCCCTGGCGCGCCGCCTCAGCGAGTTGTTTGACCCGTCCGTGATACAAATACCCGTTCCGGTCGAACGCCACGCCGGAGATTCCCGCCGCCACGGCCTTGGCCGCCACGGCTTTCCCCACGAGCTCCGCCACCTGGGTTTTATTCAATCCCTTAGCCGCCTCGGCCACCTCTTTATCCAGAGAGGAAGCCGCCGCGAGCGTCTTACCGGCTTTATCGTCGATCACCTGAGCGTAGATCTGCTTGTTACTCCGAAAAACGGTCAGCCGCGGCATCTCAGCGGTTCCGTTCACGATTTTGCGAATGCGCATCTTGATGCGTGCGCGTCTTGCTATTTTAGTGAGTGCCATTGTCTTCGTTACCTATTATTTAGAGTTAGCCGACTTCCCTGCCTTGCGACGCAGTTGTTCGCCTACGAACTTGATCCCTTTACCTTTGTACGGTTCCGGTTTGCGCAGCGACCGGATTTTGGCAGCCACTTGCCCCAAAAGCTGTTTGTCCGCGCTCTTCAAGGTAAGGATCGGGTTCCCTTTCTTTTCCGCAAACGCTTCGGCTTTCACCTCCGCCGGCAGCATGATATGGATATCGTGCGAATACCCCAAGCTGAGTTCCAAGATCTGTCCTTTGACTTCCGCCTTGAAACCGACGCCGATGAGTTCTTGTTTGGTTTCGTATCCGGTCGACACGCCGTGTACCATATTGGCGATCAAAGCCCGATACAGACCGTGCATCGATCTATGCCGCGGCTGGTCGGTCGGCCGTGTAACATGAATCTCGGTTCCCTCGACCTTCACGGTGATGTCCGGATCGACTTTCTGAGAAAGTTGTCCGAGAGGGCCTTTCACGCTAACCACATTATCGGCGCCCACAGTTACGGTAACGCCGTTAGGCAGGTTTACAGGTAATTTTCCGATTCTTGACATCGTTATTGTCTGTTATTGAGGTAGATTAATATACGTAGCACAAAACTTCCCCCCCCACATTCTCGTTCCGGGCCTGTTTGTCGGTCATGATCCCCTTAGAGGTAGAAACGATCGCGATCCCCAAGCCGTTCATCACACGCGGCATTTCCGCCACCGAAGCATACTGCCGCAGCCCCGGACGACTAACCCGCGTCAACGCCTTGATCGCCGGCGTCTTAGTTTCCGGATGATACTTCAGCGCAATCTTAATGGTCGAGAATCCTTTCTCATTGGTTCCGAATTTGTAAGCAAGGATATACCCCTGTTCATGGAGAATACGTACGATCTCTTGCTTGATTTTCGAGCCGGGAGCTTCAACCACTTTGTGGTTGGCTTTCACCGCGTTTCTGATACGTGTCAGAAGATCTGCTATCGGATCTGTCATGGTTAAAAAATGATTTTGTTATTCCTTGTATTCCAATGCGTTGCGAAGCGAATCCGCATATAATGGGATTACACTACCACCCGCAATGAGGTGCAAAGTTACAAACTATTCGTTAATAATCAAATTATTAGACGGCTTTTTATTCGATATTTCCGCTCCGGTCCGCACGGGTGCGAAAACCGGCGTCCCATATCGACACATGGCAACTTACCATACCCTCATCGCCTTTCTCCGAGGTCTCGCTGGCAGCCGACAGGCCATTTGTTGGGGTAGACACAGGCAGGTTCGAGTGCCGAACGGCACCCCGGCTCCGGGCTTCCGCGGCAACGGCGAAGGTGAGTTGCATCACGTCGGCAACCATGGAGCCAGCTGGTCATCGTCAGCCGCCGCCGAAAAAGCGTACTATTTGAGGTTTCTGTCGAACAACGTTACTGCGATCAACTATAACAGCAATCGTGCATACGGTTTTCAGTTGCGTTGCCTCCAGGAATAGGGAGAGCACCCACAGGGTGTTTTACTGGCCATTCGGTGCAAATCGACACAGGCTGCCCCGACAACGGCCTGCCGATTGCCTGCCGGGCGAGAATATGAGTCGCCGCCAGCGGGAAGAGCAACGAGCGCCGACGAAGTAGCTCGCCCCGCGCGGGGTGGCGGGGACTCGCCCGCCCAATGGGCGGGATTTCCAAGCCTTTGCACTCTTGGTTTGACCACGCGCAGGGCATTCATTTTCCTAAGCGCAATAAACGCGACTCTCCAAGTCGCGCGGATCGCCGCCTGCAAGGACCGCAATTATACCGCTAGTGCGTCATTGATTGCGGTCGCTCCCGGGCGTCCTGCCCGTTTCAATTCGCCACCAACCGCGACCTCCGGTCGCACGGGCCAGCCGCTCCCCCTCGGCTGGCACCGCAACTCGGCAAAGCTCGTTGCGGCTCCATCCAGCGGCAGACCCGAAAACTATGAAAAAGAACCTCTGAAAAATTTGCATCTGCCGTCGCCCGCAGGAATCCTCCGAGATCTCTCCTTTGCGGGTCGCCGCCTACCCCCGCGGCGGGACGGTGCCGCTCGACACTCGAAAACTGGCGTTTGCTCTGAAAACCACCGCTGGCGGTGATCCGGTGCCGCTCGGCACTCGAAAATTGGAGCTGGCTCAGAATGACTCTGCCGTCGTCCGCGGGAGTCCTCCGCGATCTCACCATGGCGGGCCGGAGCTTCGCCCCACGAAGGCCCGCGTTTTCTCGCTGACGCTCGGCGGGCTTCGCAACCTCCGGCCCTTTTAATTCCCAAGCTGGGTTTGTCCGCGCGCCTGCGAAATTCATCCGTTTCAATTCACATTGAAACGATGTATTTCGCTACCTAGGCGAGGCGCGCGGGTCAAACTATCCCTACGAGCAAGAACTGCCCTGCGCGGGCGGCCTAATAAGGCGAAGAAAACCCAAGCAAAAGACGCGGTGCGTCCCCCCGGCGGGACGGGCGATGCTACGCATCGCTATACCGTTCTAAGAACAGTCTCTGTCCGCGCGCTGGCGGAAATCTTGTTCAAAAGCGCAAACCGCTTTTGAACGATTTCCTACCCCAGCAGTCGCGCGCGGGTATTCTCCCCAACAATGTTCTCGGATCGCGCGCCAGGCGATTCATTCACTTTCGACTTTCGTCGAAAATGTTGAATCGCCTCCTTAGGCGTGGCGCGCAGATCATCTAACCGAGAAACCGTGTCCGACTGCCCTGCGCGGGCAGCGTCCGGGTGGCCCCGGCGGGACCGGCGATACTCCGTATCGCTTAAACCTGCACAGAAAAACCACAAAAACCAACAAAACAGGCGGCGCTTCGCGATAACGTTCCAAAACAATCTCTACCCCTGGTCGACGATCCGACCATCGCGCATCACGATCCGACGATCCGACATCGCAGCCAAATCGTTGTCATGCGTAACGATCACGAACGTGTACCCGAACCGGTCGCGCAGGTCGAAAAACAAACGGTGCAACTCCTCCCGATTCACGCTGTCCAGATTCCCCGACGGTTCGTCGGCAAAGACCACCGCCGGATCGTTCATCAATGCCCGCGCCACCGCGACACGTTGTTGTTCGCCCCCCGAAAGTTCCGCCGGCTTGTGTCCGGCCCGATGCCCCACCCCCAGCAATTCCAAGAGTTCCACGGCCCGTTTCTGCGCTTCGCCTCGCGAGCGGCGACCGATCAAGGCCGGAATCATCGCGTTCTCCACCGCCGTAAACTCCGGCAGCAGGTGGTGGAACTGGAAGACGAATCCGATCCGTTCGTTCCGTAATCGCACCAGCTCGGCACCTCGCAACCCTTCGATCCGTTTCCCCGCCACCTCGACCGTCCCCTCGTCCGGTCGGGAGAGCGTCCCGAGAATCTGGAGCAGCGTCGTTTTCCCGGCTCCGCTCGGCCCCACGATCGAAACTACTTCGCCCGAAGCGATCTCGAGGTCGATGCCGCGAAGCACCTCCAGCGAACCGAATCTTTTATGTATTCCCTTGCATCGTATCATCATAGTACAAACCCAACTGTATGGCCGTTTTACGACAAGAACGGGCTGTTTCTCTCCGAAGACCACGAAGAGAAGACAGCCCGTTCCCTATCCGATCGCCCCGGAAGAGTCTCCTCCTCCGAAAGGCCCTGAAAATCCGACTATTCCGCCACCGCAGGCTGTTGCTGCGATTTAGTTTTCCCTGTTTTCTTGTCCTTTCGGGTCATCATATCGTAGGCCACCGGCGTCGCAATGAACACCGACGAGTAAGTCCCCACGATCACCCCGAACATCAAGGCGAACACGAAGCCCCGAATCACCTCGCCTCCGAAGATGAAGATCGCCAGCAAGACCACGAACGTCGAACCCGAAGTATTGATCGTCCGCGCCAATGTGCTATTGATCGCGAGGTTGATATTCTCTCTCCTCGACCGCCGCGGGAAGAGGTTCATGTTTTCGCGGATACGGTCGAAGATCACCACCTTGTCATTGATCGAGTAGCCGATGATGGTCAGAATGGCGGCGATGAACGACTGGTCGACCGTCAGGTTGAAAGGCAGCAAGCCGTACAACAGCGAGAAGATCCCGATCGTCAGCAACGCGTCGTGGAACAAGGAGATCACACCCCCCATCCCGTACTGCCAGTTTTTGAACCGGATGGCGATATAGATCCCGATCGCGATAAGCGAGAAGATCACCGCAATAAATGAGTTGACCTTGATATCATGCGCAATACTCGGCCCGACTTTTTCCGTACTGATGATCCCGAACGGATTGGTAACCGTGGTGGTAAACTCTTCGAACGAGATGTTCTGCGCATAGAGCGGTTTCAAGACATCGTACAGCATATGATTAATCTCGTCCGTAACCCCGTCCGTATCGTCCGCATACTTATATTGCGTAACGATCCGCATCTGCATCTGGTCTTTATTCCCGTACTGTTTGACCTCCATCCCGTCGGTGAAGACGTTGTCCAGCGCGTCGCGCACCTCGTTGGCCGTAACCGGTTTGTCGAAGCGCACCACGTAAGCCCGTCCCCCGGAGAAGTCGACCCCGTAGCTCAGCCCCTTGGTGGCCAGCGAGATCACCATTACGATCATCGCCACCCCCGACACGATATACGAGATTTTCCGCACTTTGAGGAAGTCGATATGGGTGTGAGCCATGAAATACTCCGTGAGTCTGTTCCAGAAGCGGATGTTCCGCCCCTTGTCGAGCATGGCCACGAAAATAAGCCGCGTAATGAAAATCGCGCAGAAGAGCGAGGTCAAGATCCCGATAATCAACGTCGTAGCAAACCCTTGCACCGGCCCGGTCCCGAAGATAAAGAGGACGATCCCGGTAATCAACGTGGTAACCTGTCCGTCGATGATGGCCGAGTAGGCGTTCTTGAAGCCGTCGGCGATCGAGAGGCTCAGCCCCTTCCCGGCATGCAGTTCTTCCTTGATCCGTTCATAGATGATCACATTGGCGTCGACCGCCATCCCCATGGTCAGGACGATCCCGGCAATCCCCGGCAGCGTAAGCACCGCTCCGAAGCTCACCAGCACCCCGAACAGGAAGAAGAGATTGGCCACCAAAGCGATATTGGCCACAAAGCCCGCCGTATTGTAGAAGAAGAGCATGTAGATCAACACCAGCACGAACGCCAGCACGAACGACGTCATCCCCGCATTGATCGATTCCTGCCCGAGCGACGGCCCTACGACCGCCTCTTGTACGATCTGCGCCGGCGCAGGCAACCGCCCTGACTGCAAGATATTGGCCAAGTCCTTCGCCTCGGCGATGGTAAAGTCGCCGGTGATCTGCGAATGTCCGCCTGCGATCTCGCCGTTCACCCGCGGGCACGAATAGACATAACCGTCCAGCACCACCGCAATGAATTTCCCGACATTATCCGCCGTGAGTCTCGCCCAAGTTTTCGCCCCGGCAGCATTCATACTCATCGAAACCTCAGCCGCCGATCCGGTCTGCCCGTACTGCCCCACGGCATCGGTAATCACGCTCCCGTCCAGCGCCGGCCGCCCGTCGCTGCTCCCCTTGATAGCATACAATTCATACAGCGTCGGTGCCCCCTTGATCCCTTTGACGCTCCACAAGAACCGCACGTCCCGCGGGAACAAAGCCCGAATCTGCGGCATATTGAGATACGTATTGACCTTCGCCGTATCGTACGACTGAGCCATCCCGATCACACCGCCGTCCTGCATCGGTTGCAGGATACTGAAGAGCGAGGTAGCCGTCCCCTCGCCCGCCGCAGCCTGTTGTGCCACCGCAGCCGAAAGGGTTCCGTCCTGTTCCTGTGCCGCCCCCAAGGCCGCCAAGATATCGGTCGAGTCCACCGTCGCGGTCGTAGCAGTCGTAGTAGCCGCAGCGGTCGAATCCGCCGTCGTCGCCGCCGTCTGAGCCGCCATCACCTTCGCCACCTCTTCGTTGGCTTGCATCATCATCGGCAACAGCTCTTTCGCCGTATATGTGGTCCAGAATTCCAGACTTGCGGTCCCCTGCAAGAGTTTCCGCACGCGTTCCGGATCCTTGATCCCAGGCAGTTCGACCAAGATCCGCCCAGTGTTCCCGATCCGCTGAATATTGGGCTGAATCACCCCGAAACGGTCGATACGGGTCGAAAGCACGTTGAACGAGTTGGCGATCGCCGCGTCGCACGACTCCCGTAAAACCCGGATCACCTGTTCGTTGGTCGACTCCGATTTGATTTTGTCCCGCAACTCATAGGTCCCGAAAATCGCGGCCAGCCGCCCCTCCGGCGCCACCCGGCGGTAAGCGTCGGCGAACAACGTAATAAAGTCGTCCGTACTATTGTTCATGGCCTTCTTAGCCTCGGCCATCGCCTGCAGGAAAGCCGGGTCGGTGCTATGATTCGACAGCGCCTTCAGCACGTCTTCGACCGCGATCTCCAGGGTGATATTCATCCCCCCCTGCAAGTCCAACCCGAGGTTGATCTCCTTTTCCTGACACTCGGCATAGGTGTATTTCACCAACCCGAGATTGTACACCACCTGCGACTTCATGGAGTCGAGGTAAGCCTGCTCGACGGCCGAGTTTCCGCCCGACGCTTTCTCGGCGTCGCTCCGCACGCTATGCGTTACGAACGAAAACGACAGCTGAAACGCGCAGGCGATGGCCAGCATAATGGCCAAAAACTTGAGTGCGCCCTTATTCTGCATGGATTCTAAGATTATTTTGTTTTTCTTTATTTGTCGATTCTCTGAAGTTGCAAATATATAATTTTTCCGCAATCTCTCCCAATTTTCGTTTCTTATCTGCTGTCGGGGGGCTGTTACGGGCGATTTTTCACCCGTTGCCTTTCATCCGATCGATACTCGTGCGGTTTCGCTCGTAGTTTGCTCTGCCGACAGCCCCGGCCGGATTCGTTTTGTAGGACTTTTAATCGGGAAAGACGCGGCCCGGTTCGCGTGCCGAGCAATGATTTACCCGGCTCCGGGCCTCCGCGGCTACAATAACGGGACATTGTGGGGCGTCGGCCGCACCTGGTACGGCTGGTCGTCGACAGTTACGGGTACCCTTGCCCACTTTCTGAACTTCGATTATGGCGGGGTCCACCCGAATAGCCACAATTACCGTCCGTACGGTTTTCCGTTGCGTTGCCTCCAGGAATAGGGAGAGGTGCCGCTCGGCGTTTTGTCGGCCTGCCGGTTCCAGGCCTGACGGGCGAAATGCGTTTGCAAGAAAACTTCGTCCTCGGGCGCGCCCGCCCATGGCGTTCGCCACGCTCCGAGGCCGGCGACTCTACGAGTCGTGATTACCCAATTCCGCAACAGATCCGGCCTTCGCTTAGCCGGTTAACTGCGTCCAGCGGTGCGCGACCCGCAGCCCGCGGAGAGGACGATGGAGCGCAGCGAAACTTCGGCCCTCCGCATGCCGGGGGCTGCGGGCCGA
>JAIDFC010000044.1 GCA_029054535.1 Rikenella sp.
GAGGATTGCGGCAGCGTAAGGCGTAGCGTAGCTAGTTAAAAGTTTTTGGTGCCGCTTTTTACAAAAAGCGGCAGTTCCGTACAGTAGCCAAACACTGGTTACAAAAAAATAGAACGATAAAAATAAAGAGAGAAGTATGGGGAATTTCAAGGAAGAGATAGCGAAAGTGCGAGCTTTTGTGTTCGACGTCGACGGCGTATTCACCGACGGTCGGATATTGTTGACTCCGGATGGCGAGTTTTTGCGGGAGTATAGCGTTCGGGACGGGTTGGCAGTCGTGCGTGCCGTAGAGTGCGGTTACCCGATCGGGATCATATCGGGAGGTCGCGGCGAGCAGCTTCGTCGGCGGATGGAGGGGCTCGGGATCCGGCACATCTATACCGGAAAGGACTCTAAGCTCGAGTCGCTGCACCACTTTTCGGAGCAATGCGGCGTAGGGTTGGACGAGATGATTTATATGGGGGACGACATTCCGGACATCGCGCCGATGCGTGCCGTACGCCTGGCGACCGCACCGGCCGATGCCGATGCGGCGGTGAAAGGCGTCGTTCATTACGTTTCGGGCTTTGCCGGAGGACGCGGATGCGTGCGCGACATCATCGAACAGGTGTTGCGGGCCAGAGGAGACTGGTTCGCGTATTGAGGCGGGAGAGCGACCGACGCTCCGCTCGCGAGAAGAGCTACTCGGCGACCCGTTCGAGTACGTAGTTGAGCGGCGAGAGCGGCCTTTGGAGCCCAGCACCGAGCAGCATCACGCTGTCGCCCAGGTCGAGAAAATCGGTCGTATCGGGCCTGTCGGCCGTTTCGACCAGGCGGTAGAAGAGCGCGGTCGAGTCGCCGGGGATCCCTCGGAGCAACACCCAGTGCCCTTTGGAGTCGAAACGCATGTCCCGCCCTTGTTCCGCCTCGCGGTAGGTCATCGAGAGCACGTAATGCCCCGTCGTCGAGTCGTCGAGAGTCGGCGTCAGCGTCAAGTCATAGAGAATTCCGGGTCCATCGGCCGCCGGAAGCGTCCCGACATAGTGGCGCCCCAACTTCTCGATTTTGTTCTGCGTGGTGCAAGCCGAAGCGATGACAGTCATCGCAACCGCCGCCAGGACGGCGTAGAAAAGTAAATTTTTCATCGTTTTTTGAATAAATAATTAAGTGTGGATAGATCGTGCGGACTCCGCCGCGAAGAGGAGAAAATACAAAAACCGCGCCAAGCCTTCCCGAGGGCGAAACGAAAAATCATTATCTTTGTTTTTCTAACCTAACCGGTCGGAACATCTATGGAAATCACGATTCTCGGTATCGAATCCTCGTGCGACGACACCTCGGCCGCCGTTTTGCGCGACGGGGTACTGCTGTCGAACGTCATCGCCTCGCAGGCCGTCCATGCGGAGTACGGCGGGGTGATTCCGGAACTCGCCTCCAGAGCGCACGGACAGAATATCGTGCCGGTGGTGGACTCGGCTCTGAAACGGGCCGGCGTCGCGCCGGACGAGGTGGACGGAATCGCCGTTACCCGCGGACCGGGACTGCTCGGATCGCTGCACGTCGGTGTTTCATTCGCCAAAGGGTTCTCAATCGCGCAGGATGTGCCACTCATGGAGGTCAACCACCTGCAGGGACACGTTTTGTCGCACTTCGTAACGCTGCCCGACCAGCCGGAACGGGCCAAACCGCGGTTTCCGTTCCTGTGCCTGCTGGTGTCGGGGGGAAACTCGCAGATCGTGCTCGTAAGGGACTACCTCGATATGGAGATTATCGGCACCACCATCGACGACGCCGCCGGAGAGGCTTTCGACAAGTGCGCGAAGATCATGGGACTGCCTTATCCGGGCGGGCCGCTGATCGACCGACTGGCGCGGAGCGAAGGGGCCGATCCGCACGCTTTCCGGTTCGCCAAACCGTCCGTTCCGGGGTTCGACTACAGTTTCAGCGGGTTGAAGACCTCGTTTCTCTACTTTCTGCGAGATCGTGTGGCCGACGATCCGGAGTTCATCGAGCGACATCAGGCGGATTTGTGCGCGTCGTTGCAGGCCACAATCGTCGAAATCCTGATGAACAAACTCGTCCGGGCCGCCAAACAGTACGACATCACGGAGATCGCCGTGGCGGGCGGCGTGTCGGCCAATTCCGGGCTGCGCGAGGCCATTCTAGCGGCGGGCGAGAAATATGGGTGGGAGACCTATATTCCGCCGTTCGAGCTGACGACGGACAATGCCGCGATGATCGCCATCACGGGGTACTACAAGTACCTGCGGGAGGAGTTCGCGGGGTTGGACCTGGCTCCGGTGGCGAAGATGGGAGGCGGTTTTTGATTTCCCGCTTGCCCGCTCCCTTTCCGCATTCCGATACAGACCATGCTTAACCAAGAGACCATGCGCTTCACCCTCGAACATACCGACCCTTGTTCCGCCGCCCGGGCGGGTACTTTTCGGACCGACCACGGCGAGATCCGGACCCCGATTTTCATGCCCGTGGGGACGGTGGGGAGCGTTAAAGGGGTTTTTCACCGCGACTTGATCGAAGAGGTCGGGGCGCAGATCATTCTGGGAAATACCTACCACCTCTACCTGCGACCCGGGACCGAGACCTTACGCAAAGCCGGCGGCCTGCATCGTTTTGCCGGATGGGAACGTCCGATCTTGACCGACAGCGGCGGGTTCCAGGTCTTTTCGCTCACCGGGATTCGCAAACTTACGGAGGAGGGGTGTCGGTTTCAGTCGCATATCGACGGTTCGCGACACCTGTTTACGCCCGAAAACGTGATCGACACCCAGCGGTCGATCGGGGCAGATATTATGATGGCTTTCGACGAGTGTCCGCCGGGAACCGCGGAGTACGACTATGCGGCGAAATCGTGGGCGCGGACTTCGCGGTGGCTGGAGCGGTGTTTCGACCAGTACGGGAAGACGGAGTGTCCGTATGGACACCACCAGTCGCTGTTCCCGATCGTGCAGGGGTGTACGTACGAAGACCTGCGGCGGCAGTCGGCCGAGTTCGTGCGGCGGTTCGATGCCGACGGCTATGCCATCGGGGGCTTGGCGGTGGGCGAACCGGCGCCGGTGATGTACCGGATGATCGAGGTGGTGAACGAGATTTTGCCGCAGGATCGGCCGCGGTATCTGATGGGTGTAGGGACGCCGATCAACATCTTAGAGGCGATCGAGCGGGGCGTGGATATGTTCGACTGCGTGATGCCGACCCGAAACGGGCGAAACGGGATGCTCTTTACGTCGGAAGGGATCATCAACATTCGGAACGCCAAGTGGGCCGAAGATTTCTCGCCGATCGATCCGGCCGGGCATACGTTCGTGGACACGCATTATACGAAAGCCTATTTGCGCCACCTGACCGTGGCGGGCGAGATGATGGCGGCACAGATCGCGTCGCTGCATAACTTAGGATTCTACCTGTGGCTCGTGGGCGAGGCGAGGAGACGGATCGTGGCGGGGGATTTCGCGGCGTGGAAAACGGAGATGGTTCAAAAACTGGGCAGAAGGCTATGATGAAATTCCTGAAGACGTTCAAACTCCAAATCATCGACCGGTACATCATGCGCCGGTTTCTGGGGACCTATCTCTTTGCCATCGCGCTGATTATCCTGATCGTCGTGATCTTCGACGCGGCGGAAAAGATCGACGACTTCCTCGAAGGACATGCGCCCTTTTCGGAGATCGTCCTGGGCTACTACGTCAACTTCATCCCTTACTTCATCAACCAGTTCAGCGGCCTGTTTACATTCATCGCCGTGATCTTCTTCACCTCGAAGATGGCTTATAACACGGAGATTATTGCCATTCTGTCGAGCGGCGTGAGCTTTCGGCGGATGATGTGGCCGTACTTCGTGTCGGCGCTGCTGATCACGATCCTGAGTCTGAGTCTGAATCTGTTTCTGATTCCGGAAGCCAACGCCCGGCGGCTGGCCTTCGAGGCGAAGTACATGGGCAAACACAAGTCGGTCTACGAAGCGCACATCTACCGGCAGCTCGAACCGGGAACGTTCGTCTACATCCGCGGTTTTCAGGGCCAGTCGAAGACGGCCGAATACTTCGCCATCGAATCGTACGCCGGGGGGAGTATCGTGAGCTCGCTCGAGGCGCAGAACGCGCGGTTCGACACCGTAACGGGTCGTTGGGGCGCATCGAAGTACATGATCCGGACGTATGATGGAGAGCGCGAGACGCTGACCAAGTATACCACGCCGTTGGATACGGCCGTAAACCTTTCGGCGGACGAGCTGGGACGGACGCAAGATCTGGTACAGACCATGAACTCGATCAAACTGTTGCGCTTCATCCGCCAGCAGAAGACCAAAGGGTCGGATATGGTGCCTATTTTTCAGGTCGAAGCATACTCTCGGTGGGCTTACCCGATTTCGACATTCATCCTGACGTTGATCGGGGTATCGCTCACGTCGCGGAAGGTGCGCGGCGGGACGGGGCTGCACAT
>JAIDFC010000045.1 GCA_029054535.1 Rikenella sp.
CCTCGACCGAAGTCCGATAATGTTCGTCCACCACGACCTTTCCCCGCTCAATCCGCACCCCTGCCTTCTCCAACCCAATCCCCTCGATATTGGCCGCGATCCCCACCGCCGAGAGCACCGTTTCGGCTTCCAAAACCTGCTCGCCTTTTTTCCCCGCTACGCTCACCCGACACCCCGATTCGGTAGTCTCCACCCCTCGAACCTCGGTCCCCGTCATCACCGCGATCTTCGCTTTCCTGAACGACCGCTCCAGGAGTTTCGAGATCTCCTCATCCTCCAACGGCGCCAGCGTTGGAGCATACTCAACCACCGTAACCCGCACGCCCAGCGTCGCGAAGAATGTGGCGAACTCCGACCCGATCGCTCCGGAACCGACAACCACCATCGACTCCGGCAGCTCGGTCAAGGTCAAAGCGTGGCGCGAGGTCAATATTCGTCGACCGTCCACCGGAATCGACGGAAACTCCCGCGGCCTCGCCCCCGTCGCCAGAATGATATGCCGAGCCTCATAGGTAGCCGTCGTTCTATCCTCCGCCGTAACCGCCACCGTATGCGGCACGTCAGTCAAAGAGCCCGTCCCGACCAGAACATCCACCTTATTTTTCTTGAGCAGGAAGTCGATCCCTTTGCTCATCTGTTCGGCCACGCCCCGGCTACGCGCCACCATCGCCGCCAAATCAGGCCTTACCGCTCCTTCAGCGATATCGACCCCGTATTCCGCCGCATGCGAGGCATAGCGGTAAACCTCCGCGCTCTTCAGCAGCGCCTTCGTCGGGATACACCCCCAGTTCAAGCAGGTTCCGCCCAATTCGGCCCGTTCGACCACCGCCGTCCGCAACCCCAGCTGCGCACATCGTATCGCCGCCGCATATCCCCCCGGCCCGCTGCCGATCACCATGACATCGTATGACATATTCGTTCTCTGTGTTTTATGTGGATTCAATACCGTTCGATCCAAAAATATAGAAACTCGAAATCTTTTCTCCCCCGTTCCTTTTCCTTGCAAGCGAGGGTGAAATCGGATTCTTCGATCTTCAGCACCTCGCCGTCATAGCTCACCTCGTAGTAATCGCCTTGATATTCATCCGTCAGACAAATCCGGTCGCTCTTCATTCGGAGCAAAGACTCGGAGTCGTACGGCGGTTTGTCCGGTATGAACAAGGCTTGCCGCCTTATGTGCCACCGTATCGACAGATCTTTGGCCACCCTGAAAACATCTCCGTCATAGAAAAGAATGAAATCCTCTTGATAAGGAGAAACACTGACCAAAGAAGAAACATACCGATCGATTGCAACCTGCTTGACCAGTTCCCCAGTGTCGAGATCGATCAGACAGAGTACGTTATCCAGTGCCAGAAACAGGTTGTTTCCTGACGGGCAGGCAAACTTTTCGGTATGTACATAATACGGGACTTTCAATCCGATCTCTCGAATGATTTCGATTTCCGTCTCTCCCTCTTCGTTTTGTTTCTCTTTGCCAATCTGTATGTCATCACATCCATAAAACCTCGACCCCGCACAGCTAGCCCAGTCCGCTTTCTGAAACTCGGGATGTTCGTCCTGAATCGCCACCAACCCCTCTTCCCTCAATTCCAGCACACAATCATAGTATGGTCGAAACGAGCCGGATTCGAAATCATGCGGAAGCAGTTCGTCGGTCAGCGTAACCCAATAATCCTTTATCTTGAATCGCTTCATTCGCTCCTTTTTTGTTTGCTGCACATTTCCGTGCTCTTCTTCAACCAATTCGAAAATTCACTCGGATCCGCCACAACTTTTTTCATTAACACTCCATCGTAACTCAATTCATAATAATCGCCCCACATTCCATACAGACAAATCCGGTCACTCTCCATCCAAAACGACTGTGCAGAATCATAACGCGCAAAAAGTTCCTGATTGTCCGAAAAACGCCACCGGATCGATAAGTCCGGAGCTATTCGGAAGATTTCGTTCTCACCATATAAAATAAAATCTTCCTGATAAGCATACGCAGCCTCCACCTCTCCCCATTCTGCTGTCATTTCAAATTCCGTTTGTTTGACGATCTGCATCGTACCGGGATCGAATAACACAAGGATATTATTCAATGCAAGGAACAGGTAAGGATGACTCGGCAATGCACAGTCTTGCAAGTAAAAATAGGTCGGAACAATAAACAAACTCTCTCCGGAAGTGCCATCCCGCCTTTGCACCAGGATGGAGAACACGTTATAATACTCGAATCCGTCTACAAAATCAAACACACTATCATATCTATCTCTGCTTGCCGCGATAGACTCGACCGTATGATCCGTTCGTTGGACCGAAACCTGGTAATCCGCTATTTTGAACTGCTTCATTCAGATCTATTTGGGCAACACGCTCTGTTTCGACCGCGGATTGTAGAGCGGATTGATCTCCAACCGCCGTTTCTGCTTCGGTTGGTCGTCCAGATAGTCCGGCCGCCGCTTGTATATCTCGCTATAGTCGAAGTAGTACCCTTTATTTTTTTTGTCCGGCATGTTGTAGACCGGAGCATACTCCACACTCCGACTCATCACGATGAACTTCGTATACTGCGCCCCCAACAGATTCAGCACATCCTCCGCGTCGCGCTGATAAATCACGTACCACGGCGACTCCTCCCGCAGCCCCGTTCCCGTAGAGCGAATCGTGCTCAGAATCCGTTGAATCTTGAACATCTGTTCGGCCGCCCGCTCCGGTTCGTCGAGCATCTGATAGGCGAACGCCAACGCATTGAGGTCCCGCATACTGAACGGCTCCTCGCGCAGGATCTCGCGGGCAAATCGCACGACTTCTCGAAAATCGTCCACCTCCAGGCGGGTCTTCTTACCGAAAGCCTGTTGCAAGCTGTCCGCATAGGGCGAAGCGAGCAACGGTTTATAGCCTCGTTGTTCCGGATAGCCGTAGTAGAGGTAGCGATATTCCCGGAGCGTCAAGGTCGTATCCCCCCGTTCGTACCGCCCGAAAAGCCTCGGGTAGTAGTACGGCGACCGCACATCGCCCACCTCGGCGGCAATCCGCGCATAGTCGGGCGCCGCCACCGCCGACGAATCGGCCTGTTGCTGAGCCTGTGCCGTGCCGCCGCACAGCAAGAACGCCCCAAAGACCGCCCACCTGAATTTTCGCATCATATCCCTCGATAAAATAAAGAGTCCCGCCGCCTCCGATTTCCGAATAAACCGACCGCGACAGGACAAATATACGACACCCGCTAAAGAATTACAATCCGTAGCGTTCGATCTGGGCCTTGATTTTCGCCGTCAGCTCCTCGCTGGCCGGCACCAGCGGCAACCGCAATCGGTTGTCGATAATCATTTTAATGGCCAATGCCGCCTTGGCCCCCACCGGATTCCCTTCGGCAAAAAGCAAGTCCGTAGCCTCATGCAAGGTCAGGTTCAACGCCGCCGCCTGCCGGAAATCCCCCGCCAACGCCGCGTGCATCATCCGACAGAAAGTCTCCGTAAAGACATTGGCCGACACCGAAATCACCCCGTCGCCCCCCATCGCCACCGTAGCCATCGCCAGATTGTCCTCGCCCGACAAGACGAAGAACCCTTCCGGCCGATCCCGCAGAATATAAGCCGCCTGCGACATGATCCCCGACGCCTCCTTGACAGCCACCGCCCGTCCCGGAAAAGCGTGCGCCAGTTTCAAAGTCGTCTCGGCCGTCATATTGACGCCCGTTCGCCCCGGCACGTTGTACAGGATCACCGGCAGCGGCGACGCCTCCAACACGGCCCGAAAATGAGCCTCCACCCCCCGCTGGTTCGGCTTGTTATAATACGGCGTAACCGAAAGAATCGCGCTCGCTCCGCTCAAATCGAAAGTCTGCATGGTTCGGATCACCTCCGCCGTATTGTTTCCCCCGATCCCCACGACGATCGGAAGCCCGCCCGGATTATGCGCCACGCAATGCCGCACGACGTTGTGTTTCTCCTCCGCGGTCATCGTAGCCGGTTCGCCCGTGGTCCCCAACACCACCAGATAAT
>JAIDFC010000046.1 GCA_029054535.1 Rikenella sp.
TGATCGGTGCGACCACCACGCCCAGCAGCGCCAACCAGGCTCCCACCCGCCCGAGGGTCGTTTTCGTGATGATATCCACCGCCGTAGCCGCATTGTCGTCGGCTCCCAAGACCCTGTCGAGTCCTTCGACGCCGCCCCAAAAGGCCATCCCGATCGCCGCCCAAATCAGGGCGATGATCCCTTCGGAGATCATGGCGCCGAAAAAGACGGGCCTCCCTTGCCGTTCGTTGGTGATGCAGCGCGCCATCATCGGCGACTGGGTGGCATGAAATCCTGACACCGCACCGCAGGCGATCGTAATAAAGAGTGTCGGGACGATCGGTACCCCGCGCGGATTGGCTCCGAAATTGTCGAACGCGGCGACCGAGAGGTTCGGAATCTCGTACGGCCCGAACAGCAGCACGCCCAGAATCCCGATCGCCATGGCGAACAGCGCGATTCCGAAGATCGGATAGAACCGTCCGATGATTTTGTCGATCGGCAGCAGCGTGGCGAGAATGTAATAGGCCAGGATGATCCACACCCAGATCGACTGGCTCATTCCGGTGAATCCTTCGAGAATCCCGGCCGGAGCCACCATAAAGACCGCACCGACCAGAATCATCAGAAAAACGGTAAAAAGCCGCATGACCTGCCGGACGGTCATCCCGAGGTACTTCCCGACGATCTCCGGGAAGCTGGCCCCTCCCTCTTTGAGCGAGATCATGCCGCTGGCATAGTCCTGCAGGGCGCCGATGAAGATCGACCCGAAGGTGATCCACAGAAAAGCGACCGGTCCGTATACGGCTCCGGCCAAGGCTCCGAAAATCGGTCCCAGACCGGCGATATTGAGTAGTTGAATCAGGAACGTTCTCCAGGCCGGCAACGGCAGGTAATCCACTCCGTCGCGCCGGGTCTCCGCCGGTACCGCCGCCTCCGGATCGGCTCCGAACTGACGCTCCAAGTAGCGGGCATAGGTGAAATAGGAGGCGACCAAGAGCCCTAAACAGATCAGAAAGGTAATCATCTTCCGTGATTTTTCGTTAGCAACGTACAAAGATACCGATTTCAGGATCGATGTGTTCCTCCGGACCGGTGGAAATTCGACCGTCAGGAACGGCGACCGAACCGGATGGCACAATATTTGACTCTATGACTGAACGGAAATAAGAACCTATCTAAATATCTATCGAATAACTTCATTGGGGTGCGACGCTCTGCGTGCATCGCCGGTGCCTGCCTCGAGCAGGACGGCATGCTCCGCGGGGCGTCGTTTTTTTATCCTCCCGGGCGGCATTGTACACCCATGAGCGACTACGGATAAATTTCGCAGAACCATCCGCTCCCGATTTTTCCTTCATCGAATCGAGACTATGTTGCCTCTTCCTATGGTTTTCGCTTTGAACAAGCCAGGTCGAAGTGTCCTGCGGCGCTTTTTATTTTACCCGGCTCCGGGCGTCCGGCACGCGAGCTACGGTACGTTATATAGCGTCGGCAGCGTTGGGTACAGCTGGGCGTCGTCCTGTACGGAGACCGCCGCCGACAACTTATACTTCAACGCCGACGGGATCGCCCCGAATACCACCACGAGTCGTGCGAACGGTCGTCAGCCGCGTTGCCTCCAGGAATAGGGAGAGCACCCACAGGGTGTTTTACTGGTCTGCCGATCGAGAAAGCTCGGCACTCGAATCGGGCCATTCGGCAGAGAAAACCCGGCTCCGGGCATCCGCGATAGCGGATTCCGAAACGCTGAGGGTGGGGCAGGAAAATTATATTACGTCGGTCGCGCCGGATCCTGTAGATCGTCGTCCGTCCCAACAGGTACCTACGCCTACTACCTGGACTTCAGTTACAGTAATATTATCCCTTACAGCCTTGGTGGTGGTCGTGCGTACGGTTTTCAGACGCGTTGCCTCCAGGAATAGGGAGGTGCCGAGCGGCGTTTTGTTGGCCTGCCGGTTGCACCACTGCCCCGACAACAGCCTGCCGATTGCTTGCCAGGCGAGCCGAGCAAATTCTTTCACGATCTCCCCATGACAGCCCGGAGCCACCCCAAGCGACGAGCTGGTGCCGCTCGGCACTCGAATGCTAGAGTTCGCTCCGAAAAATCCGCACTGGCCCCCCGGGCTGTTCTATGCGAAGAAAACCGCGACCGATGGACCCGCCCATGGCGTTCGCCCCACGTTGAGGCGGCGACTCGTAGAGTCGCGATTACCGATTCCGCAACAGATCCGGCTCGCGCTTAGCCGGTTAACTGCACCAAGCGGTGCGCGACCCGCAGCCCCCGGAGAGGACGATGGAGCGCAGCGAAACTTCGGCCCTCCGCATGCCGGGGGCTGCGG
>JAIDFC010000047.1 GCA_029054535.1 Rikenella sp.
CCGGATGGGTCCGAAGCCGCTGCCGCAAGAAATCCAGATCAATCGGATTCTTGCTATCATCGACCAGTAATCCTTCGTATTTCTCCAGCTCGGTATTGAACTCCTCGGAGGCGAACATGAAAGCCATGTTCAGCGTCAAGGCCACCCCATGACGACACAACAGCGGCGTCATGTTGCGCCAATAACCCGGATTGGCCGCATTGGCCGAATGGGCCGAAAAACAGATATACCATCGGTTATCGATCTGTTCGATTTTTTTCATGAAGGGGTCGTCGGTCTGAATGACGAGCGTAACGTCCTCGCCTTTCAGGTTCGGCTGAGCCGGGATGACGAATTTCCGCCCCGAAGCGGTCGTGAAGGTCCGTTCGGCGCTGACGATCGGCAACGGGAACGAAGCCTCCATAAAGGGATAGATCACGTCGAAGCGCGCCAGTTCGACGAATTCCGGACTGAACTTATTGAAACGGCACATGATCTTCACATCCCGAATGGCGACCGGCGAGAAAAATCGCATTAACATGCGGTGATCGTCGCCCACGGAGACCTGCAACGGCTGATAGGGATAAAACGTCCGAATCGACCGATCGTAGAAGACCGACTGCGGTTCGTCGGCCAGGAACATGGTATCGGCACCGAACATCGGGAAGTCCTGTTCGCGCACGTGGAGCAGCCCTTCGTTACTCTCCGGATGGAGGTATTCGATGCTGATATGCGAAACACGCCCGGCCTCGATCCGACACCCCGAGAAACGGTATCGACGCACGAACGGAGTCCCGTCGGTGCGCTCCGACTCCACCTCGACAAAACCCGATAGCGACTCACGGCTCGGCAACGAGTAGAACGAGCGACTCTCCGTAACGTCGTACGCCCGGACTCCTCCCGCCCCGTCATACGTTCCATCGGCATTGAAAACCGTATAAACCGCATCCGTCCGGTCGAACTCGACCTCGATCCGCCGGATGAAACGCCACATATACTCCGAGGTGAGGTTCAGATCGACATCGACCCGACCCACGCACCGGTCCAACACCACCGCCTGCGAAACGGGCGCCTGATCGCTCCCGATGCGAAGCTCCATTCGTTTGGCGAAATAGACTCCGTCCAACGGTTCCGCCTCAGCCGGATTCTGCAACCAGGCTTCGACCAACCGATCCGGCGCTTCGTTGACGACCGGGTTCTGCCCGTCCGTCGCAACCGTCGACGAAACCGCCGAAGCCGGAACGGCCAAAAACGACACCGTGTAATCCCCGGTTTTCAGTCCTTCGATCGTCAATGTCGAGAAATCCGACGATACTTTATGAGTATGCAGATCGATCCGTTCGCCCTGGCTATCGGCAATGAAATACCACATTCGACCGATCTGTTCCACCTCCGCATCGTCGCCCTGCCGCATCCCGACCGCCCGGGTCGCCGCACCCGAAGCGACCGAATCGACCGCCTCGTTGCCCAACCCCAACAGAAAAGTAACCTGTCCCTCGCCCGGCTGCGCCAGGTCGAGTTCCGGCTTCTCGGAACAGCCGGTCAGCGACCACACCGCCCCGAGAGTCCATACAGCAATCTTCAGTACCTTTTTCATCCCTCGCCTCCTCTCTTATTTTTTCACGCAACGCACGTATCCGAAACCCTCCATCTGCCACTGGTATTCATCGATTACCGAGAGAGCATTGGTCGCCGAATTGAAACGGAGCCGGCGCATCCACGCATACCCCCCCGGACACCCCGTCCGGTCGTTGGTCCACATCAAAGCCCATTCACCGAAATTCGGATTGTTGGATGTCGATTTGTCGCCCTTATAGCCCGACATCGGGAAAATCAACATATTTCCTGTGGCATCGGAGACGAGTTTCACGTAGCGTTGCGTCCCGCTCACACCGGTCGGCGTAACGAGCGTCCCGTTCGCGACATGAATCGTAGCCGTAATCTGTTCACCGGTCGCCGTAGTATAGTTCCCCGGAATCTGCGCATCGGTCGGCAGGAGCGCCTTCCACTCATCTCGCGTCGGCACGCGGTATCCCTCGGGACACGGCATGTAGTCGTCGCTCACCCACGGTGCGTTAGCCGTCCCCTGATGCCCCACATCATTGGAAGGATTGTAGCTCTGCCACGGCACGTACATATAGAGGCGTCCGAACTGGAACAGACCGCCGACGGTATTGATCCAGCTGTCCTGATACATCTCCTCGACAGTCATCCCGTCGAGCGGATAGATCTGATCTTCGAGATCGCGACTCCGCGCATTGAAAGCCATCCAGGTAACCCCGCCCATCTCGACGGTCTCGATCTGGTTCTCGCTGGGCGCGACGCGGATTTCCACGTAGTCGTACGATTCCACCATGGTAGCGTTCTTCAAGTGAACCATCACGGAATAGCCCAACCGTCCGCGTCCCTGTGCCGCCACCGACACATCGAACGACGAAACGATAGCCGACAATCCTTCGTCCACGACGATATCGCCCACCTCGACCTCCGTCCCGGCCCCTTCGATCGACGCGATGTCGATCCGCGTATCGCCTGCGAAAGCGAGGGTCATCCCTTCGACCCCGCCGGCCGGCACTTCGACCAGGTTATTGGCGTAATCGACCTTCACGCCCGCCGGAATCTGCGAACGTGCAGCGTCGATCAAGATACGATTCCCGGCATCCGGACTTCCGACCACCGTTCCTCCTTCGTCCCAAGGCTTGATCTGGATCGTCCCCTCGACCGTCGAGCCGGCATTGTGCACTTCGAGTTCATAGACTTTGTTGCGTTCGACGGTCGGCAGCTCCATATTGAGCCGCAACGGCACGTCGCCATAGCTACCGAGCACAGTCAGATGCACCGGCCGCGGGCTCTCGAAAATCCGGAACAGAGCCTCCTGCTTGTCGCCAACGCTCGTTTCGAAGACTTTCCGGTAGCTGACGGTCTCTTCCGAGACCGGAGTACCCTCCAGGAACGGATAGATCGCGGCCGGCGCATCCTCGATCACGATCTCCCGGATGCGAATCCGCTCGTCGGTCGGCTTCCCGAGGTCGATCCGCGCCACGCTGCGTTTCAGCTCGACGAGCGTCCGACCGTCGCCCCCGGCACGCGTGCCGACCGTCTCGCCCCCGCCCAGGTCGACTACCGCAGTCATGAACTCCGGCGCCGAGTTGTCGTGCAGATCCCATCCGACAGCGATCTGCCGAAAGTTCTCCTCGCTGATCGTCTCGCTCGAAAGCGAAAGCGGAATCCCGCACAGGAAATAGAGTTTAGACCCACCGGAGGCCGAAATCGAGATCTCGCCCTCGGCATTGGGTTTCACCTGTTGTTTCAGGTAGAATATACCATCACTGAACTGGAAAACAGACAGTTCGGGAAGTTCCTCCGACTCGTCGGCCGCAGGATCCTCCACCTGCAACGTATACCGCTCATAGGATCCACCCAAAACCGACTCCAAATACCGTTTATTGTCCGAGCACCCGCTCAGCAACACGCCTCCGACCAGAATCGCGGGAAGCACACAACAGCCAAAACCTTTCATTCTCAGCATAATAAACCTCGTATTATAAGGGTTCGTTTTTCAAACAAAAAAAAATCGCTCACAAAAGTAGAAATTTTTTCTAAGGCGCCAATACTTCGATCGGTTTCTTACCTACTGTTTTTCTGCATCTTACCATCCCAGACGCCCCCGATCGCTCCGCCCGCCGTCAACCACGACAAAAAAAGACACGGTCGCGTCCTATATTTGAATAGGACGCGATCGTGTCTATCACCTTGTAGCGGGGGGAGGACTCGAACCTCCGACCTTTGGGTTATGAGCCCAACGAGCTGCCAACTGCTCCACCCCGCGATCGTATTACGAGCACAAAGGTAACACCTTTTTCCTGATTTGCAAACTCTCTACCGAAAAAACTATTTATTAATCTGTAATACTCGTTCTTTGGCTACGTGCGGGTACTGTTCTTTTTGTGAACAACCGAGCAACGTACCGAGAGCAGAGACCGCTTGCGGGCTATGCCGAGGTAGTGCGAGGAAACCGAAGGTAAAAAGCGGCAGTTCCATACCGTAGCCAATGACTGAATATACCAATCAATAACTATTTCCGATCGAGCGCATGCAAAGCAAAGGCATACGCCCCGATACTGATCGCCTTGCTGGTACCGATCCGCGAGAAACCGATCCCCACGCGCGGCATCGAATCGTAAGTAACCCGTTCATTGGTATGCGGGATCTGGATCTGCTTGACCTCGCCCTGGAGGAACTCGCCCATCTGCGCCTCGTCCTCCAAATAGAAAGCGCGTTGCGCCAGCCGCGGGAAACAGTCGCCCGTAGCCCCCGTAAAGTGTCCCCTGACCTCTTCCATCATGGCCGGCACGAAGAGCGACTTAGCCCCCGCCACACCGCCGCCGATGACAGCGATCCCGTCCACAACGGTCAACACGTTGCACAAGGCATCCCCCAACGCCTGCCCCATCCGGCGGAAAGCCTCCAAAGCAGCCGCCTTATCGCCCTCTTTCTCGCCGATCCCGATTTCGTAGATATCCTTCGGATGCGGCAACCGATCGGCCGGCGTTCCGGTGAGTTCGCCGTAAACCCGGCGCACCGCACGGATACTGATCGATTCTTCGATATTCCGCTCCTCGTTGTAACGTTGACTGAGCAACCACACCTCGGCGGCCGCCGAATTGTCCCCCAAGAACAGCTCCCCGTTCCGCACAATCCCCCCGCCGAAGCCGGTCCCGAGCGTAAGCCCTACGAGATTCCGATACCGTTTCGGACTCCCGGCCTGCTCCAACTGCGCGTTGACCCACGGCAAATAACCGCTGATCGCCTCGCCATAAGCATACAAATCCCCGTCGTTATTAATGAATACCGGGATCCCGAACTCCGCCGCCAACATCGGCCCCACAGCGACCCCGCCCTTGTACGCCGGCAGATTCCCGATGTTCCAGATAATCCCGTTCGGATAGTCCGCCGGACCCGGAAACGCAAAACTGATCGCCACCGGAGCCTCCTTCAACCGAGAACGAACGGCATGAAAACCGTTGATCAAATTGGCCAGACTCAACTCCAGATTCGTCGCCGCAGAGGGCAAATGGATCGGCTCCACCACCTCCTCGCACCCCCGAATCGCGCCGAACACAAAATTGGTCCCCCCCGCATCCAACGTCATCACAATCCGCTCATCGCTATTATAACTCATACCTATCTCTGTTTTTTGATGTTTCACTCCGTAAATATACGAAAAATTTCTCCGATTATTCGTACATGGCTCCGTCTTTAGCGACGTGCGGATACTGTTCTTTTTGCGAACAACCGAGCGGCGTACCAAGGGCAGAGATCACTTGCGGTCTCTGCCGAGGTAGCACGAGGAAAACGGAGATAAACTTCAGGCAACGCTTCGTATCACCTAAGCTGCCGTAGCCAAGAACCTCGGGAGTTGTCTTTGGACCGAAGCCACCTCGGGCGAAAGGCCGGTGCCGCTCGGCACTCAAAAACTGGACTTTGCTCAGAAGCCTTCGCTGGCGGAAATCCGGCACCTCTAAAAAATCCGCCACAGCACGTCGCCCGCGGGAATTTCATAAAGATTTCGCCGAGAGCGAAACTTTTGAAATCCCTCCTTAGGTGGGCGGGCGACGATCTTTTCCAAAAGAACCCGTATTGGACCGCGCGCCTTGGGAAATCATTCCCAATAAACTCCCGTTTATCGGTTTGATTTCCCTCTTTAGGCGTGGCGCGCGGATCATCTAACCGAGAAACCGTGTTCGACTGCGCTCAAGCCGCGCAGGCTCCGCGTGCTCGCGGTGGGCGAGCGAAACTTCGTTTCGCTATAACGTTCTAAGAACATTCTCTGATTGCGCGCCTGCGAAATCATTCTCGATAAACTCTCCGTTTATCGAGTGTTTTCGCTATCTAGGCGGGCGCGCGACACTGCGTATCGCTATAAATCTCGGCGACAGCACCTATTGTTCACAAAAAGAACAGTTCTATACAATAGCCAGCGACCGAGATACAAAGAATCGTACTAATCAGCGAGTTCCGGACAAGGCGGGAGTTCTTCGTTATAATAAACGGCCAGACGTTTGAGCTCTTTGACGAGTCGGGCGGTCTGTTTTTCGGTCCCCTTCGAGCCGTAGAGGTTGTGCATCTCGCGAGGGTCGCGACGCAGGTCGTAGAGTTCGAAGTAATGTTCCGCCGGGACCGGCGTTTCGTTGCTGAAGAAGTAGATCAGTTTCCAGCGTCCGTCGTGCACGCCGGCATGCTGCATGACATTGTGGATGCCCGGATTTTCGAAATAGCGGTAATAGAGCGTCTTGCGCCAGTTTTTGCCCGGCCGCACCGCCCGGTCTCCGCCCTGTGCGATGGCCCGGAACGATTCGCCCTGCATGCTGTCCGGCTTGGCGATGCCGCACCAGTCGAGCAAGGTCGGCGCGAAGTCGATGTTCTGCACCAGCGTGTTGCGCGCCTCGGTGCCCGCCGGAATCGCGCGCGGATAGCGGATCACGAGCGGCATCCGCATCGACTCTTCGTACATGAACCGTTTGTCGAACCAGCCGTGTTCGCCCATGTAGAAGCTCTGATCCGAGGCATAGACGACGATCGTATTCTCGGCCATCCCCGTGCTATCGAGGTAGTCGAGAATTTTCCCGACATTCTCGTCGACGGCTGCGATGGTCGAGAAGTAGTCGCGCATGTAGCGTTGAAATTTCCACCGCGTGAGACTGTCGCCCGTGGGCGGATTGCTGTAGTAGGCGTCGTTCGCCGCATCGTACGACGCGATGTAGGCCTCCCGCTCCGTAGAGTCCATGAACCGGTAGTCGGGCCCCCAGTCCGTTTTCGGGTCCCACCCTTCGCGCCGCGTGTAGAGCTTCAGGTCGTAGGCCGGCATCAGGTGGTCGACGATGGTCATCTCCTGTCGACCGGCCGCCACCCGACCGCTGTAGTCGTCGAACAGGTTGTCCGGATAGGGAAAGAACGTATGCTCGTGCAGGGTCAGGTGCCGCGGCGCGGGCTGGAAATTCCGATGCGGGGCCTTGTTGTGCACCATGATGAAGAACGGCCGGTCTTTGTGCCGGTCGATCCACTCGATGCTCTCGTCGGCCACGATGTCGGTTACGTAGCCCCGCTGCCGCACCGTGTCGCCGCTCATCACCACGAAATCGGGGTTGTAGTACATCCCCTGGTCGTCCAGCACTTTCCAGTAGTCGAACCCGGTGGGATAGGTCTTCAGGTGCCACTTGCCGATAATGGCCGTCGCGTACCCGTTCGCTTTCAATACCTTAGGCAGCGTAGTCTGCGAACCGTCGAAGAAGTCGGCATTGGTCCGAAAACCGTTGCTGTAGCTGTGTTTCCCGGTCAGAATGGTCGCACGGCTCGGCCCCGAAACCGAGTTCCCGCAGTAAGCCCGGTCGAACCGAACGCCTTCGGCGGCGATCCGGTCGATATTCGGGGTCGGGGCGACCTGAGACAAGGGGTGTCCGTACGCGCTGATCGCCTGGAAGGCATGGTCGTCGGACATGATATAAATGATATTGGGCCGCTTGGGCTCCTCTTTCTCGGCGGTTCGCGCGAACGCTCCGCCGGTGGCGGCGCACAACGCGCCGGGCAACACCAGTAGTTTTCCGTTCATAGACGTCGATCGTAAGATTTTGGATTTAGCGACCCAAAGATAAGGAATTTCGGGCCGAAATACGGTCCGGTCGTCAGAAAAGGCAGATCGATGCGAAACATGTCGCCCCGGGCAGCAGAACTTCGGCCGTCCCGTCCGCCGACACCGGTCGCGCGTCCGCATAAGCCAATCCGTCGCCCGCCAGCTCGCCCGCCTCGTTCACGAAGCCGTACCGACCCTCGCACGAGACCAGGACAAATC
>JAIDFC010000048.1:0-1829 GCA_029054535.1 Rikenella sp.
GGCCGTGGCGGCGGGATTGAACGCCGGGGCGATCGTCCGCGAAGCGGCCAAACTGATTCAGGGCGGGGGGGGCGGTAAGACTCACTATGCGACGGCCGGAGGGAAGAACAGTCAGGGGATCGAAGCGGCGATGGTGGCGGCGATGACAGCGATCAAAGCGAAGTTGAATGCGTAACTTTATGAAAACGGGCAATCTGTATATTCTTCTGTTGGGCGTACTGTTTTGGGCGATCGGGGTCTCTTCGTGCGACCGGAGCCCGGAACACCGGACGACGATTGCGGTGGTGCCGAAAGCGGACGACGCTTCGGTAGCGGAGGCCAAGGCGGCGGCTTTGGCGGCGAGGGATATGTATGGGATTGCCGTGCGGTGGGACGTGTCGCGGAACTTGACGGCGGAGTCGCAGGCCGAGTTGATCGGGAAACTTGCGGCGGCGGGGGTAGACGGGATTCTGCTCAGCAGTATCGATGCCGAGGCAGAGGTTTTGCGAGAGGCCATCGACGCTGCGGTGGCGGCGGGAATCGTTGTGGGGACGTTCGATTCGGATGCGCCGGAGAGCGGGCGGAGTTTCTACATCGGTTCGGATAATACCGCTGCCGGAGAGCTTGCCGCGCGTACGTTGCGGGCGTTGTGCGAGGAGGCGGGACGATCGGCGACGGGGGTGGGAGTGTTCGGCGGTGCGGAGGGCGATGCTGCCATGACGCAGCGGCTGGCTGGGTTTCTGTCGGTAGTGCCGGATACGGCGGCGACTTTTTGGGCGAACGGTGCGGGATCTTCGGCCGGGCGAACGCAAGTGGTCGACTTTCTGACGAAAGAGGCGCAACGGCCGATCAACGGCGTGGTGTTCCTGTCGGGCGAGACGGTGGTCGACGGGCCGGGGACGATGGCGCGGCTGGATAGCTTGTGTCGACCGGCGACGGATAATGACGGCGCGGCGGCTGCAGCGGTATTTTTCGACCCGTCGGAGCCAGTTCTGGAGTTTGTGGCCGAGATGCCGCATTGTGCGGCGATTCGGCAGGATTTCGGGGCGATGGTCTATGGGGGGATCGAGCGACTGCTTCATGCGATTCGGGGAGAGTCGTTCGGCGAAGCGGTTACTTATACGCCGGTCGAGGTGGTGCGGTGATTGTCCGATGCGCGGCCAGAGACTGTTCTTGGAACGGTATAGCGAAACGCAGTTTCGCCCGCCCACCGCGGGCACGCGGCCCCGCGCGGGAGCGCAGTCGAACACGGTTTCGCTTTTGGTAGGTTTCGCGCGCCGCGCCTAAGTAGCGAAATACGCCGTTTCAACGATGAGTTGAAACGGATGGATTTCGCAGGCGCGCGGTCAGAAACTGTTCTTAGAACGTTATAGCGATGCGCAGCATCGCCCGCCCACCGCGGGCACGCGGGGCCCGGCCGGCCTGAGGCCAGTCAGACACGGTTTCTCTAAGATAAAAGACCCCGCGCGCGACAGCTTGGAGTAGGAAATCTTGTTCAAAAGCGAGAATCGCTTTTGAACAAGATTTCCGCCAGCGCGCGGACAAAGACTGTTTTTAGAACGGTAAAGCGATACGTAGTATCGCAAGCCCACCGCGGGCACGCGGAGCCTGCGCGGCTTGAGCGCAGTCGAACACGGTTTCTCGGTTAGATGATCCGCGCGCCCCGCCTTAAGAGGGAAATCAAACCGATAAACGAAGAGTTTATCGGTTTGATTTCCCCAGGCGCGCGGCCAAAGCAGGTAGGGTAGAAGCTGCCCAGTTCGAATGCCGAACGGCCCTGTCGCCCGCCCGCCTAAGAGGGGAATTTCGCTCGTTTTGCGAGAGCAAAATCGAGATGAAATTCCCGCGGG
>JAIDFC010000048.1:1839-6375 GCA_029054535.1 Rikenella sp.
TTATTTTGGGATCTCTCTACCTTGTTGGGGTAGATACGGCCCGGCTCGAGTGCCGAGCGGCACCGGATTTCCGCCAGCAAGGGCGCAATCGAGCCTGGCGAGAAGTTGCGTCCCGCCGCGTGGGATGGCGGCGATCCGCGCGACCGGAGGTCGCGGTTGGTTGCGAGATGCAGCTTGTTCCGGTGTTAAAAGGGCTGAAGCCAGCGGAGCGGTCGTCCGAGCTTGCGAGGAATGCGGCCTTCCGCAGTGGGGTGGCGGCCGTCAAGGTGAGATCTCGGAGTAAGGCGGGCGACAGTCTTTGGAGTGATTTGGTATGTAGATCGACCGACGCCGGCGGAGGCGAGCAACTTCGTCGGCGCTCGTTGCTCTTCCCGCTGTCGGCGGCTCGGGTAAAAGGAGATGCGTGGACAAACCCAGCTTGGGAATTAAACGGGGCGGAGCTCCGGCCCGTCAAGGCGAGATCGCGGAAGATTCCCGCGGGCGACGGCTGAGGCATTCTGAGCAAGCTCCAGTTTTTGAGTGCCGAGCGGCACCCCGCACGCCTTGCGGGCGCGGTTTATGGAGAATCTGCATGGAATGGCCCTGTGCGATCGTATGGCGTGTCAAGTGGACGGGTTGCTCGTGTGAAATGAAAAAAACGAATTTAATAACAGATAAAACCATGAAAAACAAAGTATTGCTGATGATCCTCGACGGGTGGGGAAAAGGCGATCATTCGAAGCGGGATGCGATCTATTCGGCCCATCCGGAATTCATCGACTCGTTGATGGCACAGTATCCGAACGCCGAGCTGCTGACCAGCGGCGAAAACGTCGGTCTTCCGGACGGTCAGATGGGGAATTCGGAAGTGGGGCACCAGAATATCGGTGCCGGACGGATCATTTACCAGGACCTGGTGAAGATCAACCGGGCGGCGAAAGACGGGTCGATCATGCGGAATCCGGAGATCGTCGCCGCGTTCGAGTATGCCAAGAAAAACGGGAAGAACGTCCACTTCATGGGGCTGGTTTCGGCCGGCGGGGTGCACAGTTCGTTGGAACACCTTTTTACGCTGTGCGACATTGCAAAGCACTACGGGATCGGGAATACCTATGTGCATGCTTTCATGGACGGCCGCGACACCGATCCGAAGAGCGGGGCGGGGTACTTGCGGGAGTTGGAGGCGCACATGGCGAAGTCTACGGGGCGCATTGCGAGCGTCATCGGACGCTACTATGCCATGGACCGCGACAAACGTTGGGAACGGGTCAAGGAGGCTTACGACCTGATCGTCAAAGGGGTCGGAACGAAGACGACCGATGCGGTGGCGGCGGTCGAGGCGTCGTATGCCGAGGGGGTTACGGACGAGTTCATCAAGCCGATCGCGCTGACCGATGCGCAGGGGGCGCCGATCGGACTGATCGAAGAGGGCGATATGGTCATCTTCTTCAACTATCGCAATGACCGCGCTAAGGAGCTCACCCAGGTGTTGACCCAGTGCGACATGCCGGAGCAGGGGATGACGACCATCCCGCTCTATTACTGTACGATGACTCCGTACGACTCTTCGTTCACCGGGTTGCATATCCTGTTCGACAAGGAGAACGTGGAAAACACGCTCGGCGAGTGGATCTCGAAACAGGGGCTTTCGCAGCTGCGGATTGCCGAGACCGAGAAGTTCGCGCATGTTACGTTCTTCTTCAATGGCGGTCGCGAAGAGCCGTTCGAAGGCGAAAAACGAATCCTGATCAATTCGCCGAAGGTGGCGACCTACGATTTGCAGCCGGAGATGAGTGCCTACGAGGTGGCGGCTGCGCTGGTGAAGGATATCCGGGAGGAGGCGCCGGACTTCATCTGCCTGAACTTCGCCAATGGCGATATGGTGGGGCATACCGGGGTGTACGAGGCGATCGAAAAGGCGGTCCGGGCGGTGGATGCTTGTGTGAAGGATGTCGTTACGGCGGCTCGCGAGGCGGGGTATACGATCCTGATCTGCGCCGACCACGGGAATGCCGATAATGCGGTCAATGCCGACGGGACGCCGAATACGGCTCACTCGTTGAATCCGGTGCCGTTGATCGTGGTTTCGGATTCGATCACGGAGGTTCACGACGGGGTGTTGGCCGATTTGGCGCCGACGGTGCTCAAGATCATGGGCATCGAGCAGCCGAAGGAGATGACCGGACACGCACTGGTTTAGAACGGCGCGCGTAAAAGAAGCCTCTTTTTGCGAAAACAGGGCGTGCAGGCTGATCGTAAGAACCAGCCTGCACGCCCTCTATTTTTTCAGGAGTCTGGTTTATTCGTGAATGGCGTGAATGGGGTTTGCGAGGGTCGCCTTGAGCGCCTGCCAGAGCACGGTGAGGAAGGCGATGACGAAAGCCGCCAGCCCCGCCAGCGCGAAGATGGTCCACGAGAGCGAGATCCGGTAGGCGTATCCTGCCAACCACTCACGCATGAAGTACCAGATGGCCGGCACGGCCACGACGAATGCCACCAGCACGAGCCTCAGGAAGCTGGCCATCAGCTGTCCGAGCACCTCGCGGTTCATGGCTCCGAAGACCTTGCGCACGGCGACCTCCTGGGCCCGCTGGCGCATGAAGTAGGTCGACATGGCCAGCATCCCGAGCGCCGAGATCAGGATCGCCAGCAGCGCGAACGACGTAATAATCTGAGCCATACGTTTTTGGGTGCGATACTGGTTGTCGATGTCCTGTTGCAGGAAGTGCCCGTCGAAATCGCTCTCTTTGCCGTGCAGGCCGTAGACCTCGGCGATTCGATCCATCGCCGCGAAGTTCTGCCCTCCGGTTACCCGAATCAGGATTTTCCGCCCCACGTAACCCGGTTCGAGAGAGACCAGCACCGGATCGATCTGTTCGCTGAAGTCGTCGATATGGAAATCCCGCAGCCGCCCCGTGATGACAAAGCGGTGCCGTTCGTTTTCGGCCCGCGTATATTCTATGGCATCGTCCGCCAGCTCCAGATCGCGCCAGGCGGCGTCGGTCAACCACACCTGCCTTCCGTTCGGTCCGCGCCGTCCGGTCTCCTGAGTCGGGCGAATGCCCAGCACTGTCAGAAAAGCCGTATCCCCGTCGAATCCCCGCAAATCGTGCAATTTGCCTTCGGTGTCGAAATGGCCGTAATATCCGTTGTGGGTCCCCACTCCCGGCGCTGCGGAGGCAAACGAGACCGCCATGACTCCCGGAATCGACATCAACTCGTTCCGGATCCCCTCCTGTTGCGATCCGTTGAACGGATTGGTGCAAACGATCACCTGCTCGCTCTCGAACCCCAGGTCCGAGTGGCACATGAAGTCGATCTGTCGCCCGATGGTGATCGTGCAGCCGATCAGGACGATCGTGATGCAGTATTGGAACGCGATCAAGATCTTGCTATACACCATCTTGGTCTGCCGTCGGAAGGTCCCCCGCACCACGTCGATCGGCTTGAATCGCGTCAGCACATAGGCCGGTACCAGCCCCGAAACGATCCCGATCACCAGCACGCCCCCCAATGCCAGCGCGATATTTCCCGCCGTCAGACTCTCCCTGATCGAGATGTCTGTCTGCATCATTTCGCGGAACCAGGGTTCGACGGTGGCGGCGGCCAAGAGTCCGAGTACGAGTGAAGCGAAGCAGATAATGATCGATTCGAGTACAAACCCGCCGAACAGACTCCCTCGCGATCCGCCCAAGAGTCGCCGCGTGGCAGCCTCCTTGGCCCGGAAACCGCTCTGAGCCACCGAGAGGTTGATATAGTTGATGACGGCGAAGAACAAAATCGCTCCGGCTACCACCTGCAAGACCAACAAGTAAGTCCAGGTGTTCGATCGCGAAGCCCGACCGACCACCGGATTCAGGTAAATCTCCTTCAACGGACACAGACGCGGACTCCGCTTATTCCCCGTCTGAAACAGAGCCAGCTGGAAGACATCCAAAAAGGCGCGGTTCAACTCTGCCGTATCCAGCCGCGCGGCGAGGTCCGTATGTTCGCGCCCCAACACATAGGTGGAAAAATCATAACATCCGTTCATGACGCTCATCAAATCCGGCTCGTCGAATCCGAAGCACAAAGGCGGAACCAAATCGATCGACAGAAGCAGGTCGGGACTCTCAAAGTGGGTACGTTTGAAGTCGTCGACCACCCCGCAAACCATAAATTCGCGATCTTTGATGCGCAGTGTCTGTCCGACGGCCGCCTGCTCCCCGAATAGTTTCCGGGCGAACCGTCGGCTCAACACGATATCGCCTTGGGTCCGCAAGGCGGCCTCGGGTGTTCCCTCGACGAACGGGAAGGAAAAGATCCTGAAAAACGACGAGTCGACGAACATGCCGCGCCCTGTCGTTTTCCCGATCGTGAATCCGGCGATCGGCTCGACGCCCAGCTCCCACAAACGGTAAACCCGAGTCATAGCCTCGATCTCCGGATATCGGGCCTCCAACGCGCCTCCCAAAGCGGGAGGAAGAAGTGTCGAACCTTCGTATTCCAACCGGAAAATCCGATCTTTATTCGTATGAAAATCGTCAACCGCCAACTCCTGCTGGACGTACAGCCCGA
>JAIDFC010000049.1 GCA_029054535.1 Rikenella sp.
TTTCGCCATCGACCCGTTTCACGAGGGGGGATCGACGGCGGGGGTGGATCTTCCGGCAGCGGGCGCGGCGATTTACGGGGCGATGAAACGGGCCAATCCGAGGGCGGTGTGGGTGGTGCAGGCGTGGCAGGCGTGTCCGCGGCCGGAGATGATTCGAGATTTGCCGGGAGGAGACCTCTTGGTGCTGGACCTCTTCAGCGAGAGCCGACCGCAGTGGGGCGGCGACCGACGGTCGCCGTGGCGACGCGATGGAGGGTATGGGCGGCATGACTGGGTGTATTGTATGCTCTTGAACTTCGGCGGGAATGTGGGGATGCACGGCAAGATGCAACGTGTGATCGACGGCTACTACCTGGCACGGGGAATGCAACGGGCGGACAGTGCCTGTGCGCGGTTCTTGCGAGGGGTGGGGACTACGCCCGAGGGGATCGAGAACAACCCGGCGATGTTCGAGCTGCTGTACGAGCTGCCGTGGCGGCCGGAGCGGTTCGACCGGATGCGGTGGATAGAGGATTTCGTGCAGGCCAGGTATGGTCATACCCTGCCGCAGGTGGTCGAAGCGTGGCGGATTCTGGCCAATACGGTCTATGACGCGCCGTACGACGGTTTACAGGAGGGGACTACGGAATCGGTGTTCTGCGCGCGGCCGGCGCTGCGGGTCGATCGGGTTTCGAGCTGGGGTTCGGCCCTCCTGACCTATGATGCGGAGGAGACGCAGCGGGCGCTGGGGTTGATGCTTGAAGTGGCGGATCGGTTCCGGGGCTGCAATAATTTCGAATACGACTTGGTGGATGTGGCACGTCAGGCGTTGGCCGACCGGGGAAACGAACTGTTGCGAGAGATCGAAACGGCATTCGACAAAAACGATCGGGAGCGGTTCCGAACCTTGTCGGACCGATTTTTAGAGCTAATTTTGTTGCAAGACGACCTGTTGAGTTCACGGTCTGAATTCATGGTAGGACCGTGGATCGAATCGGCGATGCGCTGGGGCGGACGCCGAGCCGAGGAGCAGGAGTTTTACCGGTGGAACGCCCGAACGCTGCTCACGACGTGGGGAAACCGCCACGCGGCGAATGTCGGGGGGCTGCGGGACTATGCCCATCGGGAGTGGGCCGGAATGCTGCGCGATTTTTACTATCCGAGGTGGAAAACCTTTTTCGACGCGATGAACCGGGGCGACCTGCCGCCGGCGGACTACTACCCGATGGAGGCGGAGTGGACCGTGGCGCGACAACCCTATCCGATTCACGCGGAGACTGACCCAATAGATATGGCATGGAAAGTTTACGACAGACTCATCAAAAAGCAGTAGCGACCGGCGGGTCCGTTTTGGCGGGCGGAGGGTATTACATCGACACCCACGCTCATCTGTTCGACGCCGACTTCGACTCGGACCGGACCGAGACCGTCGAACGGGCCGTGGCGGCAGGCGTTCGGCGGATCGTGCTGCCGGCGGTCGACTCGCGCAGCCACGGCGCGTTGATCGATACCGCCAGGCAGTTTCCGGAAGTGTGTCGGGCGGCGATCGGGATGCACCCGACGTCGGTTAACGGGAACACCAAGTGGCGCGACGAACTGCAACTCGTGCGAGAGCTGTTGCGGGATCGGCCGGTCGAGTGGTGCGCGATCGGCGAAGTGGGGCTGGACTTGCACTGGAGCACCAGCTCGCTTACCCAACAGTGCCAGGCGCTCGTGATCCAGATGCACCTGGCCGTCGAATACGACCTGCCGCTGATCCTCCACGTGCGGGATGCGTGGAACGAGATCTTCCCGCTGCTCGAACCGCTGCGGGGACAGATTCGAGGCGTCTTCCACAGCTTCCAGGGCACCCTGAAAGATTATCGGCAGATCAAGGAGTTGGGGGGATTTGCCGTAGGGATCGGCGGGTTCATTACCTACAAAAACTCTTCGACAGCCGCTGTGCTGGAGGGGATCGAGCTGGAAGATATCGTCCTGGAGACCGACGCGCCGTACCTGACGCCGGTTCCGTTCCGGGGGACGCGGAACGAAAGCGCGCACATTCCGGTGATCGCCGCTCGAGTGGCCGAAATCAAAGGGGTGCCGGTCGAGACGGTGATGGACGCTACGACGGCACGCGCGCAACACCTCTTTTTCTAAACCAAACACGGACTCGTTTCGTTCATCTTCATGACAACCGCAGCAGATCATAAATTTCGATTCCGGCTCGACCGGCGGGCGCAATGGCTGACCATCACGGCATTGGCGATGATTGCCACGGGCGTCGGCGGACTCTTCTACGTCTCGGGAGGGAGCTATCTTCCGGCCTGGTTTTCGACCGTCGTGGTGGCGTCGCTGCTCCTCGCCGCGCTCTCTATTCCGAGGTTCATGCGGGTGTCGCCGCACTCGGTCGAGGTGCACTGCCTCCTGGAACTCGTCAAAATACCGATCCGGGAGATCCGATATGTCCGCTTCATCGAGCCGGGGCAAATGAAATTCTGTCTCCCGATCTGGGGAATCTACGGGATCGGGGGATACTACGGATACTTCTTCAACCTGAGGGAAAGGCGCATCTGTCGGGTCTACGCTTCGCAATGGCGCAATTTCGTCCGGATCGAGACGGTCGACGGGGGGCAGTATGTGGTGAGTTGCGACGATCCGGCGACGTTCGTCGAGCGGATCGAACAGTTTCGATAGTTTGTGTCCAAGGGGGCTACGGCTCGACAGGGCGAGACTTCGGGACAAAGATCGCTTTAGAAAAGAACAGAGGGCAGTCGCTTGGCGATGACGTAACGAGCATCGACGAATTGCGGGCTTTTGCCGGCGAAATCGCGGCGCGCATTACCATGATCGCGATTTGTTTCGAGCAGATAAGAAGCCGTGTCAATCGCGATTCCGAACACGGAATCGCCGTTCTCGCGCACAACGACACGTTAGCGCACAGGACGCATCGAGGACGAACTTTCTCTACCATCAAGATGACCAGGCTCGGTAGGCTCAGGAGACCCGAGCTTTCCCTTCGGCGGCCCCAGTGAAACCACCCCGACATAACTCACAATCGGATAGAACGGTCCCCCTATAACGAAAAAGAGCAGCTTACCCGATTTCTCGGCAAGCTGCTCCGAAGCTATCGTAAACAGAGAAGAGTTATCGAACGATCGTCATCTCGTCGATCAGCCGCCCGCATCCCGCATACTTGTCGATCATGAACAGCACGTAGCGGATGTCCACCGCAATGGTCCGTTGCACGTCCGGTTCGAAGGCGATGTCGCCGCTCATCGCCTCCCAGTTGCCGTCGAAGGCCAGCCCCAGCAAACGTCCGTCGGCGTCCAACACCGGACTCCCCGAGTTACCGCCCGTGATGTCGTTGTTCGTCAGGAAACACGTCGGCACCTGACCGTCCACCGCATACGGACCGAAATCTTTGGCTGCGTACAACGCCTTGAGCCGCTCCGGCACGATGAAATCCGGATTCTTCGGGTCCTCTTTGGCCATCACCCCGCCGAGCGTCGTGAAATAGTTATAAAAGACCGCATCCGCCGCCCAGTACGGCAGCACCTGCCCGTAAGTCAAGCGCAGCGTGAAGTTGGCATCCGGCGCATAGGCCCGATCGGGGTGCATCTCCAGCAGACCCGCTACCCAGAGGCGATGCCCTTCGGCAAAAAGTTCAGCCGCCGGTTTCAGTACACTATCCGTCAAAGCTTTGTTCTTCTCGACGATCGAAGCAGCCGCTACGACCGCCGGATCCGCCGCCCACTGCGCGCGGTCGAAGTTCGCCAACGCCGCGTAGAAACGCGCCGTATCGGTCAGCAACAAGCCGTCCGACAACCGCGCCGCGTAAGCCGCCACGTCCGGCCGAACGGCCGCGAAGAACGACGGTTCGTCCGCCGCCGAGACGCTGTCGGCGAAGATCTGCAACATCCGCCGCGTTACCTTGCGATCGGTCGACGGGCTGTAGTCCTTGAAGAATGCCTCGCCCAACTTACGCAACGCCGCTACGGCTTTCGTATCGTCTTTCGTCCTCGAAAGAATCGTGTTTACCGCCATCCCGGCCGTGTAGCTCTCCACCCCGGTTCGCAACGCTTCGTTGATAAATTGCTGAATCCGTGCCGCCTCGCGCCGCGTCCGAACCGCGCTGTCGATCAGCGGCAAAGCCCGCCCGTATTTTTCGACCCGCTCCGGCGATTCGTTCACCCAGGCCGTAAATTCGGCCTGTTGCGCCGCCTTCTTGCCCCGTACGTCCAACCGACGCAGGCCGCGGCTCATCCCGATCGAGTTTTTCCAGTAGTTCGACGAACCGGCATACTTGCTGGCATACTGAATCCGGACTTTCGGATCGGCCATCATGTCTTCCCACAGCAGCTTCTGGCGTTCGCCGCGGACGAAGATCCGGATCGGGTTGTCCTGCTCCAGCACCTGGTCGATCTCGTACGACGTCATATAACGGTTGGTCCGCCCCGGGAAACCCATGATCATCGCATAGTCCCCCTCCTTGTATCCCCGGAGCGAGATTTCGAGGTGCTTCGGCGCCCGATAAGGCACATTGTCCGGCGAGTAAGCTGCCGGTTTGTTGTCCTTCGAGGCATAGACGCGGAACAGCGAGAAGTCGCCCGTATGCCGCGGCCACATCCAGTTGTCGGTGTCTCCGCCGAACTTCCCGACCGATGACGGCGGAGCGCCCACCATCCGAACGTCGGTGAACCGTTCCGTTACGAACAACAGAAACTGGTTCCCGCCGAACATCGGGGTTACTTGCGCGCTGCGGAATGCCTTCGCATCGCTATTGGCCTTGACGATTTTGGCGATGGCCTTACCGATCACTTCGTCCCGCTGAGCCTCGCTCATCCCGGGCTTCACCTTGGCCAGTACTTCCGACGTAACGTCCCGGATCTCCCGAATAAACGTTACGGCCAGGCCCGGCGTCGGCAACTCCTCTTCCTGGGTCATCGCCCAAAAACCGTTCTTCAGGTAGTCATGTTCCACGGAGCTATGCTGCTGGATCGACCCGTAACCGCAGTGGTGGTTCGTTGCGATCAGCCCGTTGGGCGATATGATCTCGCCGGTGCAACCGCCCCCGAAGATCACAATCGCGTCTTTCAACGAGGTCTCGTTCAGATCGTAAATGTCCCGAGCATCGAGCCGCAGCCCCTTGGCTTTCATCTTCTCGATGTTCATCTTCTCGATCAGCGGCAACAGCCACATCCCCTCGTCGGCCAAGGCCCCTGCGGGACTCGCCACGCTCATGCCCAGCGCGCATAACCCTAAAAGTAACTTTTTCATGCTTGTTGTTAATTGTTTAGTTCCGTGAAACAGGAGGGTACCGTTCTTCTGAAGAAAGAGAACGGTTCCATCCGGCTCAAAGAACGAATAATTTTCAGCGGCATCAAAAATAGTTATCTTTGTGGGGTTAAAAAAATCTTGAGACGATGAAATTACCACAGACCGTGAATATACTGTTGTTGGGGAGCGGAGGCAGAGAGCATGCTTTTGCGTGGAAGATCGCGCAGAGTTTGCGGTTGGAGAAGCTATACGTGGCACCGGGGAATGCCGGGACGCTGTCCTATGGGATCAGCGTGGATCTCGACCCGGGAAATTTTCCGGCCATCAAGCAGTTCGTGTTGAATAATTATATCAACTTAGTCGTGGTTGGTCCGGAACAGCCGTTGGTGGACGGAATCAAGGACTATTTTCTGAACGATTCGGAGATTCGGCACATTCCGGTGGTGGGGCCGTCGCAGGAGGCGGCACGGTTGGAGGGGAGCAAGGAGTACGCCAAAGCGTTTATGGCGAGGCACGGGGTGCCGACCGCAGCGTATTTTGTCGTAACGAAAGACAATATCGAGGAGGGGTGCGAGTTCTTGGCGTCGAAAGTACGGGCGCCGTATGTATTGAAAGCCGACGGACTGGCGGCGGGGAAAGGGGTGGTGATTCTAAACGATTTGGCGGAAGCGCAGGCCGAGCTGCGGGCGATGCTCGACGGGAAGTTCGGGGCGGCGTCGAAAAAGGTGGTGATCGAGGAGTTCTTGTCGGGGATCGAGGTGTCGATTTTCGTGGCGACGGACGGTGTGTCGTACAAGATTCTGCCGGAGGCAAAGGACTACAAGCGTGTGGGCGAAGGCGATACGGGTTTGAATACGGGCGGGATGGGAGCCGTTTCGCCGGTGCCGTTCGCGACGCCGGAATTCATGGAAAAGGTCCGCACGCGCATTGTGGAGCCTACGGTACGAGGGATTCGGGAAGAGGGATTGGACTATACGGGATTCATCTTTATCGGTCTGATGAATTGCGACGGGGAGCCGATGGTGGTCGAATACAACGTTCGGATGGGGGATCCGGAGACGGAGGTGGTGCTGCCCAGGATTCAGTCGGATATCATCGACCTGTTCGAGGGGATCGTACACAAGACGCTCCACGAAAAGGAGCTCGACGTAACGCCACAGACGGCTGCGACGGTGGTTTGCGTCTCGGGGGGGTATCCGGGGGGATATGAGAAGGGGAAGGTGATTTCGGGGCTTTCGACAACGGGGATCGAAGAGGGCCAAAGTTTGATATTTCACGCCGGGACGGCACTTGCCAATGGTGGACGCGAGGTCGTTACGGCAGGCGGACGGGTTTTGGCGGTAACCTCGCTGGGCGACTCGATCGAGGAGGCGACGGCGCGTTCGTACGAGACGATCGACGGGATCGAATACGAAGGAAAATACTGTCGGCGGGATATCGGGCAGGACTTGCTGTAGAGCAGGAGACGCTCTGCGTTTTGGCTTGTTTTTCGTTCCTTGTCAGGCTCGTTGAGGCTTTTACAAGGGGGCTTTATTGGGCGGCGCGGTCAGACACTGTTTTTAGAATGTTATAGCGATACGAAGTATCGGACTCAGCGCTCTTGACTACGGCAGCCCGTTGCCCACCGCGGGCACGCGGGGCCCGGCCGGCCGACGCGTTCGCGCCACGGCGGCCAGCCTTTATAAGGATAGACGCAATCCCGCGCGCCGCGCCTAAGTAGCGAAATACGCCGTTTCAATGAGAATTGAAACGGATGAATTTCGCAGGCGCGCGGCCAGAGAATGTTTTTAGAACGGTCAAGCAAAACGCAGTTTTGCAAGCCCACCGCGGGCACGCGGAGCCTGCGCGGCCTGAGCGCGTCTGACACGGCTTCCCGTCGCCCGCCTAAGAAGGAATTTCGCTCGTTTTGCGAGAGCAAAATCGAGATGAAATTCCCGCGGGCGACGTTTTACTGGGGTTCTCTCAGCCTTGTCGGGGTAGACACGGCCCGGCTCGAGTGCCGAGCGGCCCCGGGTCGGTCGGTCGGCGGGAACGCAACGAGCCCCGTCGAGTTGCGGGCCCGGCCGTGGGGCGGCGGCCGTCCCGCGCGCCTGCCGCGCGGTTTGTTTTCGGGAGAATGGTGAACAGAGTCGTAGCCAGCGGGGCCATTCCGAGCAAACACCGGTTCTCGCGTGCCGAACGGCACCGGTCCGCCGCAGTGGATGGCGGCGACCCGCGCGACCATAGGTCGCGGTTTATTACGAAGCAAAACCCATCGCGCGGTCAAAGAAGTTTTGGAATTAAGAGGGCTGAAGCCAGCGGAGGCTTGCCGAGCAAACTCCAGCTTTCGAGTGCCGAGCGGCACCGGCCCTCCGCCCGGGGTGGCTTCGGCCCGTCATGGGGGAGATCTCGGAGTAAGGCGGGCGATGGCAGAACCTTTCTGAGCAAACTCCAGTCTTCGCGTGCCGAGTTGCACCAGGTCGGACGCCCGGCGGCCGTCCCGCGCGCCCGGGGTCGTGGTTTGTTTCAGAAGAAAGATTCCGGCGAGAATGGCCGACTCGCAGAGTCGGTCGGCCCGCAGCCCTTCCACGGCGGAGGGCCGAAGTTTCGCTGCGCTCCATCGTCCTCTCCGCGGGCTGCGGGTCGCGCACCGCTGGGCGCAGTTAGCCGGCTAAGCGCGAGCCGGATCTGTTGCGGAATCGGGAACCGCGACTCTACGAGTCGCCGGCCTCGGAGCGGGGCGAACGCCATAGGCGGGCGCCAGGGGCGCGCCCGAGGTGAAAAAACAGTCGAAGAACAGATAACGAATGAGCCTGGATCTGACGCGGCAAAGTCTGCTGAAAACACTCTTTTATTTCGTGTTGTTGGCAGTGATATTTTGGGGCGCCGAGCTTGTCCAACCGGCTCGGTCGGGGGTCGTTGCGGCCGCACACGCCGCTCCGGTCGTCGCGCCTACGGCCGGGATGCCGCTCGGAACCTTGATCGACTCCTGGATCGGATACCTGCCGGGAATCGGGATTCTGCTCTGCTCGATCCTGGTCTTCATCAACTCGTTTTTCGTTACCCGAATCGTCATCCGGAACGTCATCTTCCTCGAACGAACCTACATGCCGGCGATCATCTATCTGCTGGCCAGCTCCGGATACTACAACTCGTACATGAGCTTCCGACCGCTGCTGGTGGCATTTCTGTTGCTCGTGGCGGTCGAAATCATCTTCCGAAGCTACAACTACAAAGGACTCGCTACGGGACCTTATCTGACGGTCGGCTTTATTCTGGGGGCGGCCGGCGTCATCTACGCTCCGGCCTTGCCGCTCGTGGCGTTGATTCCGGTGGGGTTCTCGCTCTTCAGGCTGTTCGACATCCGGGAATGGGTCGCCGCGTTCGGCGGATGGCTCCTGCCGATGTTCTTCAGCGCATATGCCGTGTGGTGCACCGGCGGAGAATTTCTGAGCGTCTTCCGATCGTGCCGAGAGGCGCTGATGACACCGCTAAAACTCCCGTCGGTCAAGCTATTCAGCAGCTTCGAGTGGACTTTCATCGGGTGTGTCGCCGTTCTCTTCGTCCTCTCGATCATCACCTTCCTCGGACGCAGCAGAAGCTACAAACTCAAACCGTTCAAGGTCTACATCTTCTTCATCTGGATGTTCGTCGTCTCGGTGCTGATCCTGGCCTTCGTGCCCTGCCGGTCGCTCTACCAACTCCCCATCCTCGCGATCCCGCTCTCGGTCATCATCCCGACCTACTTCAACAGCCGGAAACCGAACTTCCTCTCCAACTTCCTCTATGCCTTAATGATGGGATGTGCCGTGGTGATCCATCTCTTGCCGTTTTTCTTGTAATTTCATTGGCTACTGTATGGAACCGTTCTTTTTCTGAAGAAAAAGAACCAAAAAGACTTCCGGCGATACTGCGTATCGCATGGGCTGCCGTAGTCAAGAGCCTTGCAGCCTTATTGTTGGGCTAAAAAAATGGGGTGGGCTAAGGTATAACAACCTTCAGCCCACCCCATTTTTCAGCCCAAAAGTAAATCGAAGACTATTCAACTAAGAACGGTCATCGGATGCGCTAGCATCCGGGAAAGTTTTTCTGGTTCTCTTTGTTAACAAAGAGAACAGTTCCCTCCTGTTGCGAAGAAATACAAAAGAAACGTGGCAAAAAGATTTATTTCAAGACGCCGAGTTTGCGGCCGATCTTCGTAAACGCTTCGATACAACGATCCAAGTGGACGCGTTCATGCCCCGCCGAGACCTGTACACGAATACGCGCCTGGTCTTTCGGCACCACCGGATAGTAGAACCCCGTTACGTAGATCCCCTCGTCGAGCAGTTCGGCTGCGAAGTCCTGCGAGAGTTTGGCGTCGTAGAGCATCACGGCACAGATCGCCGACTGAGTCGGTTTGATGTCGAAGCCGGCCGCGATCATCCGGTCGCGGAAGTAGGCCACGTTTTCGGCCAGCTTCGTGTGAAGCGCATCGCTTTCGGCCAGCATCCGGAAGGTTTCGATCCCCGCGCCAACCACCGCCGGCGGAATCGAGTTCGAGAAGAGATACGGCCGCGACCGTTGGCGCAGCATATCGATGATCTCTTTGCGTCCGGTGGTGAACCCGCCGACAGCGCCGCCGAATGCCTTGCCGAGCGTCCCGGTGATGATGTCCACCCGTCCGCGCACGTCGAACAGCTCCGTAACCCCGCGCCCCGTCGGTCCGACCACCCCTGCCGAGTGGCATTCGTCGACCATCACCAGCGCGTCGTACTTTTCGGCCAGTTCGCAGATCCGGTCCATCGGCGCCACGTTGCCGTCCATCGAGAAAACGCCGTCCGTTACGATGATCCGGAACCGTTGCGCCTGAGCCAACTGGAGTTGCGTCTCGAGGTCCTCCATATCCGCATTCGCATACCGATATCGTTTGGCCTTGCAGAGCCGCACCCCATCGATGATCGAAGCGTGGTTCAACGCATCCGAGATAATGGCATCTTCTTCGCCCAGGATCGGCTCGAACACCCCGCCGTTCGCGTCGAAACAAGCGGCATAAAGAATCGTCTCTTCCGTCCCGAAGTAGTCCGAAATCGCCCGTTCGAGCTCTTTGTGGATGTCCTGAGTCCCACAGATGAACCGAACAGACGACATCCCGTACCCATGCGTGTCCATCGCCCGTTTGGCCGCCTCGATCAGCCGAGGGTTGTTCGACAGCCCCAGATAATTATTAGCGCAAAAGTTCAATACCGTCTTATCCCCTCGTCCCTGCGGGTCGGCGACGGTGATTTCGGCCTGCTGGCTGTCGGTGATGATTCGTTCGCGTTTATACAGTCCGGCGGCTTCGATCGCGGCCAGCTCTTCGGTCAGGTGTTGTTTGATTTTTCCGTACATAACCTGGTATGATTGTTATTTATCCCTGCAAAATTATTCTTTTGCCGGAACAAAAGCAACGGAAAAAAGGGCGGATCGTTCATCCGGAATGGAGCCCGGCGGAACCGCTTGTCGACCTGCCGGTTCAGGGTCTGCCGGCCGAAATGCGTTTTCAAGAAAACTTCGTCCTCGGGCGCGCCCCCAGCGCCCGCCTATGGCGTTCGCTCCGCTCCGAGGCCGGCGACTCTTTGAGTCGCGGTTGCCTTCAGACTTGCGGTTGGTTTCGGCTCGTTTCTATTGAAGACAACCGGTTCCACCGAGGAAAATCGCCCTTCGGGGGAAGTTGGCGCATTCCCTCTAACCCGCTCGAGCCGCATTTTGTTATTGGGAAAAAGTAGGGCGCTAAACTTGGCTCCACCGAATGGCGCCGCCCCCTGGCAATCCCCCGATTAATTGCAACAAACCGCGATCGCAGATCGCGCGGATCGCCGCCATCCCCGGCGGCGGGACGCAATCCTGAATCGCTGACGCGAAGGTTGCGTTCCTTGCAGGCGGCAATCCGAAGCCTCGGAAAAATCCACCTCGGCCGTCGCACACCTTCCTCCAAGATCTCCCCCTTGACGGGCC
>JAIDFC010000005.1 GCA_029054535.1 Rikenella sp.
TCAAAACGCCTACGCTGCATTCAAATATACGCCCCCCCCCGGGCGCGGGACCAAATCTACCCTACATGCTTTGTTCGAGCGCGCGAACATACATTGACGGCCCTCAGGCCGCGCGGCCCCGCGTGCCCGCGGTGGGCTTGCAATGCTACGCATTGCCGAAGTCATCCGACAACCAAAACCCGTCAAAAGATGCTCCGCTTCGCTATAACCTACACAGAAAAAACCGCAAAAGCTCCTCACGACTCGCCCCCCCCAATATAAATAAAGCATCAACTGATCTGGCTCAGGTCCACCTCGACCTTCTTTTTCCGGCTGAGCCTGTCCAGCGCCGCCAGCAACAAGACATTCTCCGGCTTTTGCAACTGCGGATCCGCGGCCAAGACCCCCTCCGCCACCCCACGCGCATACTCCAGAATATCCCCGTCCTTGGCCAGATTCGAGACCTTGATTTCGATCCCCTGCCCACTCTGTGCCGTCCCGTCGATATCGCCCGCCCCACGGAGCTGGAGATCGAGTTCCGAGAGCCGGAAGCCGTCCGTCGTCGACACCATCGCCTCCATGCGGTGCCGGGCATCGGTCGAGAGCTTGTCGCCCGTCATCAGGATACAGTACGACTGTTCTCCGCCCCGTCCGACCCGTCCACGGAGCTGGTGGAGCTGCGAGAGTCCGAACCGTTCGGCGCTCTCGATCACCATCACCGTCGCGTTCGGCACGTTGACCCCCACCTCGATGACCGTCGTCGAGATCAGGATCTGCGCCTTCCCCGATTTGAAAAGCTCCATCCCGTAGTCCTTGAGTTTGGGCGGCATCTTGCCGTGGACCACTACGCTCGTATACTCCGGCGGCGGAAACTCGCGGGCGATGACCTCGGCCCCCGCTTCGAGGTTGGCCACGTCCAGGGTTTCCGACTCCTGGATCAACGGGTAGACGATGTAGACCTGCCTCCCCTGCGCGATCTGTTCGCGGAGAAAACCGAACAGCCGCAGCCGATGCGACTCCCGCGCGTGCGACGTACGGATCGGTTTCCGTCCCGGCGGCAGCTCGTCGATCACCGAGACGTCCAGGTCTCCGTAGAGCGTCATGGCCAGCGTCCGCGGAATCGGCGTGGCGGTCATCACCAGCACGTGCGGCGGACACTCCTGACTCTTGAGCCGCAGTTTGGCTCGCTGCATCACCCCGAAACGGTGCTGTTCGTCGATCACCACGAACCCCAGGCGTGCGAACTGCACCCCCTCTTCGATCAAGGCGTGGGTCCCGATCAAGAGGTCGATCTCGCCCGAGAGCAGGCCCTCGGCAATCTCCTCGCGTTTTCGTTTCCGAGTGCTGCCGGTGAGCAGCTCGACCCGCAGCCCCGTGGTCTCAACCAGCTCCAGGATCGACCGGTAATGCTGCGTGGCCAGGATCTCGGTCGGCGCCATCAGCGCGCTCTGAAACCCGTTGTCGGCCGCGATCAGGATGCACAACAGCGCCACGATGGTCTTCCCGCTCCCCACGTCGCCCTGCATCAGGCGGTTCATCTGGTGTCCGCCGACCATGTCGCCGCGAATCTCCTTCACCACCCGTTGCTGCGCACCGGTCAGGTCGAACGGCAGCCGTTCGCGGTAAAACATATTGAAGTATCCGCCGATCTTGGGCATCGAATAACCGCGGACTTTCTCGGTCCGCACCCGCCGCTGGCCGAGCAGCTGGAGCTGGATGACGAACAGCTCCTCGAACTTGAGCCGTCGGATCGCGGCATGGAGCGCAGCGGCCGACGGCGGGAAGTGGATGTCGTGCAAAGCCTGTGCCCGACCGACCAGCCCTTCACGTTCGAGCAGATAGGCCGGCAAGGTCTCCGTGATATACGGCTGCACGGCCGCCCACAGCGTCCGCATGACCTGGAAGATGGCCTTCGTCCCCAGACCGATCGAGTTGAGCCGTTCGGTGGTGCTGTAGATGCCCTGCATTCCGATCGGTTCCTGTCCCTCGACCGCGATGGGCGGTTCGAACTCCGGATGGGCCATGTTCGGCCAGCCGTTGAACATCGTGGGCCGACCGAAAAAGATGTATTCGCGGCCAACCTCGAGTTTTTTCATCACGAACCGCGCACCGCGGAACCAGACGACATCCATCTCGCCCGTGTCGTCCGTAACGACCAGCGCCAGCCGCGCTTTGGCCCCCGTACCGATGATCCCTTTGTCGCGTACGCGTGCCCGGATCTGGATGTACTGAGTGGTGTGTTCTTCGCGGACCTCGCCGATTTTGTAGATCTTCGACCGGTCGACGTACCGAAACGGAATGTGCATCAACAGGTCGCCGAACGTACGGACGTCGATCTCTGCGGCGAGCGTTTCGGCTCGTTTGGCCCCGATTCCGGGCAGGTATTGTATCGGTCGATCGAGGATGCTGTCCATCGTGGCGCAAGAATAGGAATAGGTCGGTCGTGTATCTATGCAAAGATAACACTTTAAGTGTTTCGCAATGTGGCTCGGTATTTGTACCTTTGGGAAAAGGTGTTCGCGACGCCCGCCTCCTCCGCCCGACCAAAGAAGGAAGCGGCCGGGAAATGACCGCCCGAGGGGGGGGGTACAGACTGAATAACCGTTTAGATTTGTTCGAGCTATGATAAAAACTTTTCCGATCCTTACGCTTCTCGGTGCCGTCGGCCTGTCGTTCTGCACGATCGACCGGACGGCGGCTCAGCAGCCCACACAGACCGAACCCATCGCGCCCGCTTTCGGGCCGGGCGAAGAGCTGACCTACACGGCGAGCTACAGCGCCGCGGTGGTCTCTACGGACGTGGCGACGATCACGTTCCGAACCTCGACGGACCAGGTCGAGGGTATTCCCTGTTTCCGCATCCGGGCGCACGGGCTGACCCAATCGTTCTTCTCGGTCTTCTTCAAAATGGACGATGTCTACGAAACCTGGATCGAACAGGCGTCGTTGCGCCCCATCCTGGCCACGGCCGAAATCAAGGAGGGGAGCTACAGATACCGGAGTCGGCTCGCGTTCAACTGGAAGGCCGGAAGGGTCTACACCCAAGGAAAAAATCTCAAAAAGGGATACGAACGAGGGCGGACCATGACGATCGGCGCCCGGGACTTCGACCCCGTGGCACACTTCTTCAACCTGCGCTGCCTGCCGGGCATCGACTCCATGAAACGAGGGGAGCGGGGGAGCCTGAATCTGGTCATGGTCGACACGATCCGGACCGTCCGATACCGTTTCCTGGGTCGCGAGATCATCGACGCGCCGGCCACCGGACCGGTCCGATGCCTCAAGTTCACGTGCCAACTCGCGCCGGGAGATGCGGACTCGTTCAAGGAGGGGACGGACTTTTTCATCTGGATCTCGGACGACCGGAACCGGATCCCGATCTACCTCGAAACGCCGATTCGGGTCGGACGGGTCCAAGCCTCGCTCTCCGGCTGGAAAAACCTCGCTCACCCGTTCGACGCCAAACTGAAATAAAGGCCTCGCGGGTGCGATCGGCCGAGGAGGTGCGGCGGATACCGTTCTCTGTCGACCGCGTTTCGTTCGTTGGGCCCAGTGTCCGTTCGGTCCTCTCCCTATTCCCGGAGGCAACGGTGCCGCTGGGCACGCGGACCGGAGCCGGGTAAAAGGCTGCTGGACATTCCAGCTTGGCCGTGGCTACTTCGATAACAATTGTTCGCACAAACTCCAATATTCGCGTGCCGAGCTGTCTTTTACCCGGCTCCGGGCTACCGCATCGGCGGCTCCGGCACGTTGCATAACGTCGGCCTACACGGGGCCGGTTGGAGCGCATCGGCAACAAATACCAATGCCGCTTATTTACGGTTCATGGCCAGCGTACTCACCCCGCATTACGAACATTACCGTTCGCACGGTTTTCAGTTGCGTTGCCTCCAGGAATAGGGAGAGGTGCCGATCGGCGTTTTGTTGGCCTACCGGTTGCAGATAGACACCCGCTGCCCCGACAACAGCCTGCCGATTGCCTGCCGGGCGAGCCGACTTTCGCCTCGATCTCCCTATGACAGCCCGGAGCCACCCCTTGCGACGGGCTGGTGCCGCTCGGCACTCGAATGCTAGAGGTCGCTCCGAAAAATCCGCACTGGCGCCGGCCCTTTTTCTGCTTGAGAGAAACCGCGACCTTTGGTCGCGCGGGTCGCCGCCTCCCCACGCGGCGGAACGCAACTTTTTTCATCGCTTACACAATGGTTGCGTTCCTTGCAGGCGGCTCCCCAAACCGTGTCTGTCCGCGCGCTGAATGATTCGCAGCTTGGCTATAAACCGCGACCTCCGGTCGCGCGGGCCAGCCGCTCTCCCTCGGCTGGCACCGCAACTCGGCAAAGCTCGTTGCGGCTCCATCCAGCGGCAGACCCGAAAGCTCTGAAAAGTTTGCATCTGCCGGCGCCCGCAGGAATCCTCCGAGATCTCACCTTGACGGGCCGAAGCCACCCCGGGCGGAGGACTGCAACACTCGCTGCGCTCATGTGCGTCTCCGCTGGCTTCAGCCCGAATCAGCCAAAATTGGGTTTGCCCGCGGGATCGGCTTTGGCTCCGTAATAAACCGCGACCTTCGGTCGCGCGGATCGCCGCCTCCCCCTGCGCCGGGCTTTTCTCTTGAAACAGTGTTTGACCGCGCGCCTGCGAAATTCATCCGTTTCAACTACCCGTTGAAACGGCGTATTTCGCTACTTAGGCGGGACGCGCGGATTTCTCTTTGAAAATGTGTCTGCTCCCCGCGCGCTGGCGGAAATCTTGTTCAAAAGCGATTCACGCTTTTGAACGATTTCCTACTCCAGCAATCGCGCACGGGGTCTGCTCGCAGAGAAACCGTGTCAGACTGCGCTCCCGCGCGGGGCCGCGTGCCCGCGGTGGGCGGGCGATACTGCGTATCGCTTGGGCCATCCGGCAGCCCCTCAAAAAAAGACCCGCCGCGCGGGCAAGGGGCGGCATCCCTATAACTCCCGGCGACGCTAACCGTTGTTCACAAAGAGAAACAGTTCCAGGCGGTTGTTCTCCAAGTAAACAACTCGCGCCCAAGAGTCATTTGATTTTGTCAGGATTGTTGTTGACGAAAGCGGCCCAGGAGTTGGAGCCTCCGGAGACGCCGCCCGACTGCCGTCGTTCGCCGACCGTCGTCCCGAGCGGACTGGAGGCGATGTAGTAGTGGCAGAGGGCCACGGCTAGTCCGTCCGTGGCGTCGAGTTCGCGAGGCGTGGTGCCGATGCCGAGAATTTTCTGGAGGAGCGCCGCGACCTGTTCTTTCGAGGCTCCTCCCTCGCCCGTGATGGCCTGTTTGATGCGTCGGGGCGAGTATTCGAAGACCGGGATGTCGCGCACCAGGGCCGCCGTCATCGCCACCCCTTGCGCCCGGCCCAGTTTGAGCATGCTTTGGACATTGTCGCCGTAGAAAGGCGCTTCGAGCGCCATCTCGTCCGGTTCGTACTCGCGCACCAGCGCGCTGACCCGTTCGAAGATATGCCTCAACTTCTCGTACGGGTTGCGGAACTTACCCAGCGAAACGACACCCAGCACCTTGCAGTGCGGTTTGCCCCCCGTGATCGTCAGGACCCCGTATCCCAGGACATTCGTTCCCGGGTCGATCCCGATGACCGTCTTCCCCTCCATCGGATCGGCCGCCACGGCCTGTTCTTCGCGTTCGGCTCTGCTGCGACGTACAATCATAGTCTCGAGAAATAGCGCTAAAGAGTTAGAAATAGAGGTCTCGTTCCCCGGTTCGGATGCGCTCCAGCCGGAGCCTGGTCTGGACCGCCGCCTCGGCCGGCAGCTCCGCCACCGCTCGGTCGATCGCCGCCCAGCCCCGTTCGGCCACCACGGGCGAAGCATAATCCGCCAAGTACTCCGCCAGCGTCAGAATCGCGTTCGGTCCGCAGAACCGTTTGATGAAGCCCGGCACCGAGAACTCCATGAAGTGTTCGCCCGTACGCCCGCGGCGATAGCAGGCCGTACAGAACGACGGCAGGTAGCCGCTCTCGACCAGCCGACCGACGATCTCGTCCAGCGACCGGGAGTCGTGGATGGCGAACTGGCTCGATCCTTGTTCTGCGGCAGGTTCTCCGGAATAGCTGCCGATTTCGAGCCGGGTTCCTCCGTCGATCTGCGAGACGCCGTAGCGGATCGCCCGGTCGCGCACAGAGGCCGGTTCGCGGGCCGTGAGGATGAGTCCCGTGTACGGCACCGCCAGCCGAAGCACCGCGATGGCGTAGACGAAATCCTCGTCCCCCACCGGCGAAGCGGCCGGCAGCGACGCCGACGACTCCTTGATCCGCGGAAACGAGATCGTGTGCGGTCCTACGCCGAAACAAGCCTCCAGGTGGTTCGTGTGCCGGACGAGCCCCATCACCTCGAACCGCCAGTCGTGGAGTCCGAGCAACGCCCCGAGTCCCACGTCGTCGATCCCGGCCTCCATCGCCCGGTCGAGCGACGTCAGCCGCCAGTCGTAATCCGCTTTCCGGCCGCCGAGGTGGTAGCGACCGTAGGCGCCGCGGTGGTAGGTCTCCTGGAAAATCTGGTAGGTGCCGATCCCCGCCTCGCGCACGGTCCGGAACCCTTCGACGCTCAGCGGGGCGGCGTTGATGTTCACCCGCCGGATCTCGCCTCCCGGTTCGGTCCGCACTCCATAGGTTGTCCGCACCGTCCGGGCGATGTATGCCGGATCGTAAGCCGGATGCTCGCCGTAAACCAAGATCAACCGCTTGTGTCCCACCCGTTCCAAGGCCTCGACCTCGCGAACGATCTCACTGTCGGTCAAGGTCTTGCGTACGGTATCGGCACTGTCGGCCCGGAAACTGCAATAGGCGCACCGGTTCGTACACCGATTGCCGACGTAAAGCGGCGCGAAAAGGACGATCCGCGAGCCGTACACCTCGCGTTTGAGCCGCTCGGCGGCCGCCAGCACCCGTTCCCGCGCATCGGCCGAGGCTCCCAACAACACGGCCGTCTCCGACAGCGAGAGCCGCTGACGCGCCATCGCCCGGCCGATCACGGCCTCCACCTCCGCGGCCGAAGCTCCGGCCTTTTGCACCAGAAGGTTTTCGATCTCCTCCGGATCGATGAACGGTTCGCCCGGACGGTCCGGCAGACGGTATCGTTGCGGTCTGAAAATCATGGTCTCCGACGAAAAAGCGACGGCTCCGATGCCGTCCGCTTCGCAAAATTACACTATTTTTGCTCTTCGCTGAACCTCAAGGAATCACGATGAACACTTCCCGGTCGCTCAAAGTCGCTTTTTACACCCTCGGGTGCAAGCTCAACTTCTCGGAAACCGCCACCCTCGCCCGACAGTTCGACGAGGGCGGGTTCTCGCGCGCCGCGCGGGGCGAACGGGCCGACATCTGCGTCGTCAACACCTGCTCGGTTACGGACCATGCGGACAAAAAGTGCCGGCACGTCGTGCGGCGCGCCGTACGCGAGAATCCGGGGGCCGTGGTGGCCGTTACGGGGTGCTACGCCCAGCTCCGACCCGGCGAGCTGGCCGAGATCGAGGGGGTGGACCTCGTGGTCGGGAACAACGAAAAGGGTTCGCTTTACGAACAGGTGGTGCGCCTGCTGGGCCGGGGCGAACGGAGGGTCGAGATCCACACCTGCGCGGCCGAGGAGATCCGCTCGTTCTTCGCGGCCTTCTCGACGGGCGACCGCACGAGGGCTTTCCTGAAGGTCCAGGACGGCTGCGACTACCGGTGCGCCTACTGCACGATTCCGGACGCGCGCGGGGGCAGTCGGAATATCCCGGTGGCGGAATTGGTGCGCGAGGCGGAGCAGATCGCGGAGCGGGGGGCGAGGGAGGTGGTGCTAACGGGAGTCAACATCGGAGACTTCGGACGGACGACGGGCGAATCGTTCCTCGACCTGATCCGAGCGCTGGACGCGGTCTCCGGGATCGAGCGGTACCGGATCTCGTCGATCGAGCCGAACTTGCTGACGGACGGCGTGATCGATTTTTGCGCCGGGTCGACGAAGTTCATGCCGCACTTCCACATTCCGCTTCAGTCGGGCAGCGACGGGGTGTTGCGTCGGATGCGGAGACGTTACGACACGGCGCGTTTCGCGGAACGGATCGCCCGGGTACGGGCGGCGATACCGGACGTGTTTTTGGGAATCGACGTGATCGTGGGGTTTCCGGGCGAAACGGAGGCGGATTTCGAGGCGGCGTATCGCTTTCTCTCCGAGGAGATTCGACCGGCCTACCTCCATATCTTCCCTTACTCGGTGCGCCCGGGGACGCCGGCGGCTTCGTTCCCGGACCGGGTCGCGCCGGAGGCGGCGGCCGAGCGGGTCGCACGCCTCGGGGCGTTGTCGGCTGAGCTGCATGCGGAGTTCTGCACCCGTTTTGCCGGAGAGACGCGGCCGGTGCTCTTCGAATCGACGGTCCGGGCGGGGCGCATGACGGGATTCACGGACAACTACATCCGGGTCTCGGTCCCGTATCGCCGCGAGTTGGTCAACCGGACGGTGCCGGTCGAGCTGGGGGCGCTTCTCTCGTCAGCGGCGGAGGCGTCGGGATACGCGGGCGGCGAAACTTGCGTCAAGGGGATTCTGTAGCTCGATTTTGCCTCTCCGCCGGAGACGGTTCGGGTACCGACGGGCGTTTTGTCGGTCGTTTGGGTGTACCACTGCCCCGACAACAGCCTACCGATTGTGGCCTGCCGGGCGAGAAAGCGAATCGCCGCCACCCCGCGCGATGCGAGGTGCCGCTCGGCACGCGAAAACTGGAATTTCTTCGAAAAGCTCCATCCTGCGGCAGCCCCGAATGCAGTATTTAAACAATGTCTCTTAAACACATCTACGAGCCCACGAGACATCTCAGGATGTCGAATGAC
>JAIDFC010000050.1 GCA_029054535.1 Rikenella sp.
GTTACCCCTCGACTTGCATGTGTTAGGCCTGCCGCTAGCGTTCATCCTGAGCCAGGATCAAACTCTCCATAGTAAAAAAATATTTTGAGTATGCCCGACCCGATTATTTTCGTGTCCCGGTTCGCCTCGCGGCGCCGGAATCAGGAATTGACAAATTGTACTACACTACAAATTATCATTGAACTTTTCACAGTAATTCAAAGAACTGAAACCCGAAGGTTCATATCTCATCATCTAATGAACCGAACCGCCGAAACCGGCGGAAGCGGACCACAAAGATATGTCAACTTTTTCAATCCGCCAAAACTTTTTTTCACTTTTTCAGTGCCGCCCCATTCGGCGCGTCGTTTTTCGTGATTGCGGATGCAAAGGTAGCGACCTTTTCGTCTTTTCCAAAACTTTTCACGAGAAATTTTTCAAAAAATTTCTCGAACTCCACTTAACACCCTGAAAACCACCGAACTGCACCCAACAAAAAAAATCCCGTTCACCAACCCGCATCAATAAGCCTTGGCAAACAAAACCCGCCGATGCGACGGCTTCCCGGAGATCATACAAACTCCCTCTTCCGCCGGCGCGTCGACCGGAATACACCGGATCGTCGCCTTCGTCTCCGCCTTGATCCGCTCCTCGGTCTCCGGCGTCCCGTCCCAATGGGCCAGCAGAAACCCGCCCTTTTCTTCGAGTACCCGTTTGAACTCGTCGTACGTCTCCACGCGCGTAATCATCGAGTCCCTGAATCGCAAGGCCTTGTCGTAGATCCCCTGCTGAATATCTCCCAGCAACGTTTTGATCCGCTCGGCAATCCCCTCCATCGGCACGCTCTCCTTAGTCAAGGTATCGCGCCGCGCGAGTTCCACCGTGCCGCCGGCCAAATCCCGCGGCCCGATCGCCAACCGAACCGGAACCCCTTTCAGCTCATACTCCGCGAACTTGAACCCGCTCCGCACATTGTCCCGGTCGTCGATCTTCACGCTAATCCCTTTCGCCTTAAGCTCTGCGGCAATCTCTTCCATCTGCGAAACAATGGCTTTTAATTCCTCTTCGCCCTTGTAGATCGGCACCATCACGACCTGAATCGGAGCCAGTTTCGGCGGCAACACCAACCCGTTATTGTCCGAATGGGCCATAATCAACGCCCCCATCAACCGGGTCGATACGCCCCACGAAGTCGCCCACACGTAGTCGAGCTTTCCCTCCTTATTGACGAACTGCACGTCGAAAGCCTTCGCAAAGTTCTGCCCCAGGAAATGCGAGGTCCCGCTCTGAAGCGCCTTCCCGTCCTGCATCAACGCCTCGATCGTCAGCGTATCGTCCGCTCCGGCGAACCGTTCGCTGTCGCTCTTATGCCCCACGATCACCGGCAGCGCCAGCCACTGTTCCGCAAAATCACGATACACGCCGATCATTTTCTGAGCTTCAGCAATAGCCTCCTCCCGCGTAGCGTGCGCCGTGTGCCCCTCCTGCCACAAAAACTCCGCCGTACGCAGAAACAATCGCGTCCGCATCTCCCACCTCACCACGTTGGCCCACTGATTACACAAGATCGGCAGGTCCCGATACGACTGGATCCAGTTCTTATAGGTATTCCAAATAATAGTCTCCGAGGTCGGCCGCACAATAAGCTCCTCCTCCAACCGCGCATCCGGATCCACGACAACTCCCCGCCCCTCCGGATCGTTCTTCAGGCGGTAGTGCGTAACCACGGCGCACTCCTTGGCAAATCCTTCGACATGGTGCGCCTCTTTCGAGAAGAAAGACTTCGGAATAAACAGCGGGAAATAAGCATTCACATGCCCGGTCGCCTTGAACATGTCGTCCAGCGCGCGCTGCATCTTTTCCCAGATCGCGTACCCGTACGGTTTGATGACCATACAGCCGCGCACGGCGGAATTCTCAGCCAGTCCGGCCTTGACGACCAATTCGTTATACCATTTGCTGTAGTCCTCCTCGCGCGAGGTGAGGTCTTTGAGCTCTTTTGCCATAGCTTCGTTCGTATTTTTCGGATTCGCAAAGATACGAATTTCCGGACGATTCTGCGGATCAGGCCTGAATAAAGCCCTTTTCCAACAAGTACTGGGCGATCTGCACGGCATTCGTCGCGGCGCCTTTCCGCAGGTTGTCGGCCACAACCCACAGGTTCATCGCCCGAGGGTTGGAAATATCGCGCCGCAACCGACCCACGAACACGTCGTCGTGATGCTGCGCATTCACGGCCATCGGATACTCCGACCGCTCCGGACAGTCCACCACCTTGACCCCCGGAGTCTGCTCGAGCAGCGACCGGACCTCTTCGATCGTAAAATCTCGGACCGTCTCGACGTTGATCGACTCGGAGTGTCCCCCCACCACCGGCACACGGATCGCGGTCGGCGAGACAAGGATCGAATCGTCGCCGAAAATCTTATGCGTCTCGTTGACCAGTTTCATCTCCTCTTTCGTATAGCCGTTCTCGGTGAACGAGTCGCACTGCGGGATACAATTCCGGTCGATCACGTGCGGGTAGATCATCGGACCGTCCATCACCCCGTTCCGTTCGTTCTCCATCTGCGTAACGGCCCGCATCCCGGTCCCCGTAATCGCCTGGTAGGTCGACACCACGATCCGCCGGATCCCGTAAGTCCGATAGATCGGAGCCAGGGCCATCAGCATCTGGATGGTCGAGCAGTTGGGGTTGGCTATAATCCGGTCGTCCGGGGTCAGCACATCGGCGTTGATCTCCGGAATGACCAGCTTCTTGGTCGGGTCCATCCGCCACGCCGAACTGTTATCCACCACATAACACCCCGTCTCGGCGAACCGCGGCGCCCAGTCGAGCGACGCTTGCCCGCCGGCCGAAAAAATCGCCAACTGAGGCCGCATCTCCAACCCCACTTGCGGCGTTACGACAGTCCACTCGCGTCCCCCGAACTCCACTTTCTTCCCTGCCGACCGTTCCGAGGCGATCGGGATCAACTCCGTTACCGGGAATTTGCGTTCTGCCAGCACGGTCAACATCCGCCCGCCCACCAAACCGGTGGCGCCGAATACTGCTACTTTCATATTCTTAGTTGTTTTTACTTTATTATTGATCTTGATCGACGTGATCGTGTTACCCTGTCTCTTCGGAAGTTTCCGTCCCCTCTTCTCTACAAACCCTACCAATCTACAGGTTGCAAAGATACGTTTTTCCTCCGCCCCGCCCACCGCTTGTTGAATTATTAACATTTTTCTCTGTTCTCGCGCAGGAATCGATCCTTTTGCGGAGCCATAAGTTGCCATATCCGGTTTTTACCCGGCTCCGGTCCGCGTGCCCGCGGTGGGCAATGGGCCGTGTCTGCTTCAAACAGCGACAACGACGGGTACGGCTGATCATCGACAATTCCTTTTGAGTAGTGGTAATAATACCTAATTACTTCGGCTGCAATATTTTTCTCGCCCGGCAGGCCCGATTGGAGTGTCCAGCGGCACCGTTGACTCCGGGAATAGGGAGAGGGGCCGAGCGGCACTCCAACCCACTCGCGTCTACTCCAACAGTCTGCCGGATGAGCCGAACCCTCCAACCGGACTGCATCTACCCAGACAAAGGCCTGCCGGGTCCGAAAGCGTCCCGGAGCCAGCGCGGGGAGTCTCGAACGCAGTGAGGTGCGCCCCGTCGCTGGGGGTGGCTCCGGGGCGCGCGATCTTTGATCGCAGTTGCTTTCAGACTGGCTATTGGTTTAGGCCTGTTTTCTGATCGAAGCCATCCGGGTCCGCCGGGAGAAATCGCCCTCTCGGGGGTAGTTAGCGTATTTCCTCTAATCCGCTCGAGCCGCGGAGGCTCATCCTTTTTGGTATGCCCCAAAAAGGATGCAAAAAACGCATCCAAGGGGACTCACGCCCCCTTGGCAATCCCCCCTT
>JAIDFC010000051.1 GCA_029054535.1 Rikenella sp.
GTGAACGGATGTGAACCGAGCTCGCGCCGCGTGGGGTGGCGTCTGGCCGCGCGACTTTTAGTCGCGATTTATTGCAAGGTGTCGTTTTTCGGAAGTTAAAAGGGCCGGCGCCAGCGGAAGCGCAAGTGAACCGAAGTGAACGTTGCGGCCTGCCGCATGGGGGTGGCGGCGGCCGTCATGGGAGATCATAGAGTAAGGGGCGCGGACGACGGCAGAACTATTCCAAGCAAACTCCGGTTTTCGCATGCCGAGCGGCACCGGCCCTCCGCCCGGGGTGGCTTCGACCCACCATGGAGAGATCTCGAAAAATTGCGGGCGACGGCAGAGCCATTCTGAGCAAGCACCAATTTTCGTGTGCCGCTCGGCACCTCTCTATTCCTGGAGGCAACGCAACTGAAGACCGTTCGCACGATGGTGGTTGGTAATCGGGAAGACTCCGTAGTATTTGAAATCGAAAAAATAGCCGTTACTATCCATATTCGGAATTGTTCCCGTCCAACTGTACCCACTGTTGCCGACGTGATACAACCGACCTGTGGCAGGGTAGCGGAAGCCCGGAGCCGGGTAAAACGCCGCCGCGCAAGTCTGCCGATCCGGCGAAAAAAACGATAAAATACGATAGGCAGTGCCACGAACCGAAGAGAGACACACATAACATCAAGCATAAAAGCAACGAGACGATGAGACGACTGTACAGTTTGCTCGGCGTGTTGTTTTGGGTTGCCGGTTCGGTGCAGGCTCGACAAAACGACAGCACGTTCACCATACCCATGGATTACGACCGCTATCTGTATCTGCACGTGGTACTGGCCGACAGTGTAACGGGGCGGTTTCTGTTCGACCTGGGGGCGCAGACCACACTGCTCAATTCCGGGTGGGTCGCTCGGCACGGACTGCGGTTCGAGCGTACGCAGACCGCTACCCTGCTCGGCTCGGGGAATCGCCGAGTGAAGGCTGTTTATACGCCCGATACTCTCGCGTTTCGGGCGGGAGGGTATCGGTATGCCAGCTCGCCGAACGTCGTGGCGTCGCTCGGCGAGCGGATGCCCGGCGTAGACGGACTGTTGGGAGCGACCCTGTTTCAAGATCGGATCTTTCGGATCGATTACGGAGCCGGAAACCTAGCCGTTTTGCCGCAGGAAGCGATCGATACCCTGGTCGAAGAGCGGTACGAGCGCATCCCGTTCACGGTCGACGGGCGAAACTATATCGTCTTTCCGCTGACCGTCGTTCTCGACTCGACGCGGCAACGGATGGTCTCCGGCTCCGTGTATGTCGACACCGGCAATCCGGGTTTCCTTTCGCTCCATGCCGCCGGGCGGCAGGCGAGACGGTGGAGGCGGATGACACACGGGAAACGGTACGCTTTGCAGATCCCGGAGCTGGGAGTCGGCGGTGGAGGACGTGTCGGCGTCATGCGGACAGAGGCCTTGCGGATCGGTCGGGTCGAGCTTCCGGTCGGCGAGGTCGTCGTGCAAGAGGAGAGTCTGGCTGCGGATCCGCGACAAATCGGCGCAGTCGGCAACGGGTGGTTGAGCCGTTTCGGGCAAGTGATTTTCGATATGCGCACCAGAACTATTTATCTGCCGCGAATCGCACCGGATTCCGTCGCTTCGGTGCCGGTCTGTTACGCCGGATTTCGTTTGAGCCGGGTCGACCGCTGGTTCGTGAACGGGATTTCGCACCGGACGGCGGAACTGAGAAACGGCGATATCGTCCTGCGGATCGACGGCCGCCCGATCGACACGTTGAGCGAATCGGAACGAAATGGTTATTTTTGTACTCCCGACCGGCGTTACACGCTGACCGTCCTGCGCGACGGCGCGACGCGGGAGGTATCCGTTATCAATCTAAACGACAAAACGTTATGGCACTGATCCGTCCGCTGAACGGCACGACCCCTCGATTCGGAACGAACTGTTTTCTGGCCGAAACCGCCGCCGTGATCGGCGATGTCGAGACGGGAGACGACTGCTCGATCTGGTACGGCGCCGTGTTGCGCGGCGACGTCAATCCGATACGGCTCGGAAACCGCGTCAACATTCAGGACTGCGCCGTACTCCACACCCTGCACCGCCGGTCGGTGGTCGAACTGGGGGACAACGTCTCGGTGGGGCACAACGCCACCGTACACGGAGCGCGTGTCGAACACGACTGCCTGATCGGGATGGGGGCCACGCTGCTCGACGGAGCCGTCGTACACAGCGGGACCATCATCGCCGCCGGATCGGTGGTGCTGGCCGGACAGGAGTGCGAGGCGGGGTGCGTCTACGCCGGCGTCCCAGCCCGGAAGGTCAAAACGCTCACGCCCGAGGAGCAGCACCGCATGATTACCCTCAATGCCGAACACTACCTGACCTACGCCTCGTGGTACACCGGCGGAGAAGAATAATTCCTTCCGGCCCGCTTCGGACGATCCCGCTTGCAGATCTCGCGAGAAAAACCTATATTTGCAGGTTATCGAACTTGACGACAGTATGAGCGAAGAAGAAGTAAAGACACAGAACAACGGAGAATATTCGGCCAGCAGCATCCAGGTGCTGGAGGGCTTGGAGGCGGTGCGCAAACGGCCGTCGATGTACATCGGAGATACCGGCGAAAAGGGGCTGCACCACTTGGTGTACGAGGTGGTGGACAACTCGATCGACGAGGCGATGGCGGGCTATTGTACCACGATCGACGTAACGATCAACGAAGACAACTCGATCACGGTGAGCGACGACGGGCGCGGGATTCCGACCGACTACCACCCGAAAGAGAAAAAATCGGCCCTCGAAGTGGTGCTCACGGTCTTGCACGCCGGCGGGAAGTTCGACAAGGGATCGTACAAGGTTTCGGGGGGGCTGCATGGCGTGGGGGTTTCGTGCGTGAACGCCTTGTCGACGGACTTGGAGGCGGTCGTGCACCGACAGGGAAAGATCTTCCGGCAGTGTTTTAAACGCGGGGTGCCGCAGGGGGATATCGAAGTGATCGGGACGACCGATCGCACCGGGACCACCATTACATTCAAACCGGACGGCGAAATCTTTACGCAAACCACGGTTTATAACTACGATACGCTCAACTCGCGGCTGCGCGAACTGGCTTACCTCAACAAAGGGATTCGGCTCAATATCACCGACAAACGCGACAAAGACGAAGAGACGGGCGAATATCGCCACGACAACTACTACTCGCAGGAGGGGCTCAAGGAGTTCGTCAAGTTCCTCGACGGCACCCGCGAACCTTTGATCGAAGAGACCATTCACATTACGGGCGAACGCGACGGGGTGCCGATCGAGGTCGCTTTGCAGTACAACACGGGGTTCAGCGAGAATGTGCATACGTATGTGAACAACATCAACACGATCGAAGGGGGGACCCATTTGACCGGGTTTCGGCGCGGGCTGACCAGAACCTTGAAAAAGTATGCGGAAGACTCCGGAATGCTCTCGAAACTCAAGTTCGAGATCAGCGGGGACGACTTCAGAGAGGGGCTGACGGCTATTATCTCGGTGAAAGTGGCCGAACCGCAGTTCGAGGGGCAGACCAAAACCAAGCTCGGGAACAGCGAGGTTGCGGGGGCGGTGGACAATGCCGTGTCGGCGGCGCTGACCAACTACCTCGAGGAGAATCCGAAAGATGCCAAAGCGATCGTACAGAAGGTGATTCTGGCGGCTACGGCGCGGACGGCGGCGCGGAAAGCACGGGATATGGTGCAGCGGAAGACGGTGCTCTCGGGGGCGGGCTTGCCGGGGAAATTGGCGGACTGCTCGTCGCGGGACATGACCCAGACCGAGATCTTCCTCGTCGAAGGGGACTCCGCAGGCGGAACGGCCAAGCAGGGGCGGGATCGGGCTTTTCAGGCTATTCTGCCGCTGCGCGGTAAGATCCTGAACGTCGAAAAGGCCACCGACCACAAAATGTACGACAGCGAAGAGATCAAGAATATCTTTACTGCGCTGGGGGTTACGATCGGCACGGAAGAGGACAGCAAGGCGCTTAACCTGAGTAAATTGCGGTACGGCAAGGTGATTATCATGACCGATGCCGACGTGGACGGGAGCCACATCGCGACATTGATTATGACCTTCTTTTTCCGCCGCATGCAGGACATCATCCAGAACGGACACCTGTTTATCGCCACGCCGCCGCTCTACCTGGTCAAGAAAGGCAACCAGCAGAAACGCTACTGTTGGAACGAAGAAGATCGGCAAGCGGCTGTCGAAGCGTTGGGGACCAAGGGGGTGAGCATCCAACGTTACAAAGGGTTGGGGGAAATGGACGCCGAACAGTTGTGGGAGACCACGATGAATCCGGAGACTCGGATTCTGCGTCAGGTAACGATCGAGAATGCAGCCGAGGCGGATCGGATTTTCTCGATGCTGATGGGGGACGATGTCCCGCCGCGGCGCGAGTTTATCGAGCGGAACGCCAAGTACGCGAATATCGACGCATAATACGGCGGTTTCTACAGCCTCTTTGCGGGCGGAATCGCACCCTGTTTTTTCGAACTCTCTTTTTCCGGTTTTTCCGGGGGAAGAGAGTTTTTGGTTTGAGGAGAGGGTGCCGCCGAAATTTTTTCGGGCTGTCGGTTCCAGGCCTGCCGGGCGAGCCGACTTTCACCTTGATCTCCCGATGACAGCCTGTCGCTTGGGGTGGCTTCGGACTGTTTCTATTTGGAAACAACCGTTTCCGCCGGGGGGATTTCCCGCTCGAGGAAAATGTAACTCTTTTCTCTAACCCGCTCAAGCCGCGGGGCTCATCCTTTTTGGTATGCCCCAAAAAGGATGCAAAAAACGCATCCAAGGAGGCTACGCCCCCTTGGCAATCC
>JAIDFC010000052.1 GCA_029054535.1 Rikenella sp.
TACGGGTACAGCTGGGCGTCTTCCGTTACGACGGGTGCCAACGCCTACCACTTGTGCTTCTACTCCGGCGGGATCTATCCGAATAGCCACAATTGCCGTTCGTACGGTTTTCAGACGCGTTGCCTCCAGGAATAGGGAGAGGCCAGAGCATGGCGGAGGAGTCCGGTCCCACGAGGCGGATGCCTCGTTCCGCGGGGAATCCCGCGGGGGCCGGACGAGTCCCCGGCGACGGCCGCGTGTTTGGGCGGAGACCGCGTAGCGGCGGGCTTGTAGGCCCGCCGCCCCAAACGGCGGCCGTCAGGCCGCCTCGATTTTGAAAAAATCGGGGTCCAAAAATGTTCTTTTTGTTTTGTTTTTGCCACTTTTTGTGTCATTCCGGTGATTTGAAAAAGTCTTTTGAGGACATTTTTCGCACGGAAAGCGTCATGCGGAGTTTGTGATTGGGGGGGGGCGGCAGGAAGTCGCGGGCAAAACCGTCAAGCGAAACGCAGTTTGTTTTGTCGGGTTGTCTGTGGTCGTTATAGCGATACGTAGCATCGCCCGTCCCGCCGGGGCCACCCGGACGCCGCCCGCGCAGGGCAGTCGAACACAGTTTCTCTGCCGGATGGTTCCGCGCGCCGCGCCTAAGTAGCGAAATACGCCGTTTCAACGATGAGTTGAAACGGATGGATTTCGCCGGCGCGCGGCCAAAGACTGTTTTTAGAACGGTAAAGCGATACGCAGTATCGCCGGCTCGCCGCGAGCACGCGGCCCCGCGCGGGAGCGCAGTCGGACACGGCCCCGTCGCCCGCCCGCCTGAAGAGGAATTTCGCTCGTTTTGCGAGAGCAAAATCGAGATGAAATTCCCGCGGGCGACGATAGCAGACCCCGCGCGCGACTGCTGGGGTAGGAAATCGTTCAAAAGCGGTTTGCGCTTTTGAACAAGATTTCCGCCAGCGCGCGGACAGACACGGTTTCTCTTCTGGATGGTTCCGCGCGCCACGCCTTAAAAGGCGATTCATCGGTTCGGCTTGAGCCGAATCCGAATGAATCGCCAGGCGCGCGGTCAAAGAAGTTCTGAAATAGATCTGAAATAGAGAAGGGCCGGAGCCAGCGGAGACGCACATGAGCGCAGCGAGTGTTGCAGGCCTCCGCCCGGGGTGGCTTCGGCCCGACAAAGGGAGATCTCGGAGAAATTTCGCTGATGCAAGAGCCAAATCGAGAAGAAATTCCCGTTGGCGGCGGCTCGGATATAAGGAGCCGAGCGGAACCCGCTCGCGCCGAAAACCCGACACACAAAAAGTGCAATTCGAATACATCGTATAGTTATAAAGGAGTGGCTTCCGCAAACGTTGTTGGGCCAGTTGATTGGTAAACGTGTGGATTTTTGCCTGTGCTATTCCGTCGATTTTGCTCTGCTGGCCGAAGGGCTTCAGCGTTTGCAAACGCCGCTCCTTTTTTATATTTCTTACAGTCCGTATTATTTCATAAAAAGTAAAAGAAAACTTAAACCTATATTTATACCCGAAATAAACTATTGAAAATCGAATTTTAATCCGAATATCCGAACGGTCGGCATCCTGTCGGCGACGGCGGAGCGAGTTTCCGAAGAGAGCTTCGTCCGGACATAACGACATTTCCAACTATTTTTTTTGGGGGGGCTCATGCGGCCGCGCGAGACGGATTTTCTCTTAAAAATCTATCGGACTCCTTATGACTATGAACGACATTATTGCGACCGAACGGCGCAATACCGATAAGATATACCTCTACCTCGAGGGTATCTTCTGGAAAGTCTACGAACGATCGGCGTTCGCTTTCATCCATCGGATCTCACGTTACAAACCCTCCAAACGTTTCATCAAGTACCTCGATACCGAAGTGGTTTCGTTGGGTTTTCCGGATGCTTCGCGTGCCAAGGTCCTGGGCGACCGCCCCTTGATCTCCGCCACCGACGACCTCCTGGTGCTCGACGCCGGAGCGATCGGCGTCGAAGAATACGAACGTTGGAAAGAGGCCTTGCCGCTGATCGTCCCGCGAAACACCACCCCGCTCGTCGGCGCTTCGTCGCCCCGAGCCGCTTACACCACCGCGATCTACGGCGACCGCACCAAGCGGCAGGTCGAGCTGCCGCCCGTACCGGAAGTCGAGTCGATCCCCCGGCGCGAGTCGCGCTCCGTCGACGAAACCCGCACGACCTCCGTCGTGCCGCCCGTTCCGCAGGCGACCTTCTCACCGAAACCGCCTCCGACCCAAACCCCGAACGACGATCGGGCGATCGCCGAAATCGTTCTGCGCGACTTGCGTAACTTCAGCGTCGAAAACGCTACGCCGCTCGAATGTCTCATCTTCGTCTCCACCCTAAAAAAACAACTCAATGGCGATCTACGATAACCTCGAAGTCTTCAAAGCCACCTACGACTTGCTGCTCTTCGTCTTCCAGTTCACTCCCAACGTCAAACGAGACTACCGGTATACACTGGCCGAAAAAATCAAAGACCATATTATCGAATTGTGTCTCTGTATCTACCGGGCCAATGCCGCGCGCGATCGGGTGCCGGACATCCGGCAGGCCCGCGAACGGCTTGTTACCGTCAAACTCATGTGCCGCATGCTGACCGACCTCAAACAGATCTCGGTCCGGCAGTTCGCCGTGGTCTGCACCCACACCGAGTCGATCTCCAAACAGCTCCAAAACTGGCAACGCTATTCCGAACGGATGAAAAACGAAAACGCGTCGCCCTCGACCACCCGGACGGCAGCCGTCTCGAAAGCCTCGGCCCCGCATCCGGAATGACCTCGCACGGAGCGTCCGTTTCCGGAGTGCCGTTCCGTCCGTGCGCGGGTCGGGCGGCAGGGCGAATGGATAAATTCAGCGACCGACTGATCGCAGTTGCGTATTAGTTATTAGCGACACATCGCTCTCCTCGGGTCGTTCGCCTCCTGGAGGCACCGACCGCTTCGCAGGACGAAATCGAAATGGTCGCTCGTCGTTTTCTCTGTCAGCTCCGGGCAACCGCAACGCCGGCTCCGGTACGTTGTATAACGTCGGCAACAACGGGTTCAGCTGGGCGTCGTCCTTCACGGGTACCAACACCTACCGCTTGAACTTCAATTCCGGTGCGGTCAACCCGAATGATAACGGTAACCGTGCGAACGGTTTTCAGTTGCGTTGCCTCCAAGCATTTATCGCGGACACTCCGTGTTTTCGAAAAAACAACCGGCTGACCCCGAACCGATCGGGGGGGGCGGGGAATGAAGAAGAATTGATAAGACGGTTACGAAACGTTTTTTGACTTACTGACTCGGAACAGAGCGCTTTATTCCGGAGTGCCGTTCGGCTCTGAACCGAGCTGTGCGGCAGAGCGAGCGGATAAATTCAGCAGTCCACTGTGTCGCCCGCCTCTTGGAGAGGCGGGAAGGGGCATAGTTATACGCGCACGAGTGTGCTGCCGTGGTCGGGCGGCGGTCGGATCGATCGGCTCTCTTCCCGAAAGTTCGGGAGGAGAAGAAGAGAGAGACCGAACCTTTCCTGACGGCGGACAAAAAAGCGACTGCTCGCACGTAGTGCTTCGGGCGTTATTTTTTTTCCGCCGGGCAACCGCAACAACGGCTCCGGTACGTTGTATAACGTCGGCCGCAACGGGTACAGTTGGTCGTCGACGGTTACGGGTAGCAACGGCTACTTCCTGGACTTCAACTACGACTGGATCAACCCGAATAACAACAATCATCGTGCGAACGGCCTTCAGTTGCGTTGCCTCCAAGCATTTATCGGGTGCTCTGTTCTTTTTTGCTGAATTTGAGATTGTTATGAAATCAAAGAACAGAATGCTTTTTCCGGAGTGTCGTGCGGTTCGCGGTGCGGAGTGTGCGACAGCGTGAAGGATAAATTCAGCCGTCCACTGTGTCGCGAGTCAGCTTCTCGATCACGGAGCTGACGGGGCGATGTAGTTATTGTCGGAACTCTCTCGCGGGGTCGATTTTCGCTTTTGGCCACGGCGAGTAACGAGAGGCGGCTCGGACTTTCCCACTGGGGTCGTTGTCTTTGTCTCCGGGCGTCCGCGGCAACGGCGAAGGTGCGTTGTGGAACGTCGGCCGCAACGGGTACAGCTGGTCGTCGACGGTTACGGGTACCAATGCCCACTTCCTGAACTTCAATTACGGCGGGGTCAACCCGAATGACAACAATAACCGTGCGAACGGCCTTCAGTTGCGTTGCCTCCAAGTATTTATCGGGCGTTCTGTTCTATTTATCGATAGATTACCGGAGATCTGGACTGTCAGAGATGTTTTTTAGAACAGCATAGTATTCCCCACCCACCGCCGGCGCGCGAGCAAAAACTGTTTTTAGAACGGCATGGCAATGCGTAGCATTGCCCGCCCCCCGCGGGCACGCGGGGCCGCGCGGCCCGAGCGCGTCAGACACGGTTTCTCTATTGAAAAGATCCCGTGCGCGACAGCTGGAGTAGGAAATCGTTCAAAAGCGCGAATCGCTTTTGAACAAGATTTCCGCCAGCGCGCGGTCAGAAACGACTCTCGAAGAGAAATCCGTGCGCCGTGCCTAAGTAGCGAAATACGCCGTTTCAACGATGAGTTGAAGCGGATGGATTTCGCAGGCGCGCGGGCAAAGTATGTTTTTAGAATGTTATAGCGATACGTAGCATCGCCCGTCCCGCCGGGGGATGCACAGCGTCTTTTGCTTGGGTTTTCTTCGCCTTATTAAGCGGCCCGCGCAGGGCAGTTCTTGCTTGTTGCTAAGCAAGCTCCAGCTTTCGAGTGCCGAGCGGCACCGCGCCCCGCCTAAAGAGGGAAATCAAACCGATAAACGGGAGTT
>JAIDFC010000053.1 GCA_029054535.1 Rikenella sp.
AAACAGTAGGATGGTAATCAAATAAGGAATCCCCTGTGCCACCGGCGCGATAGCCCAACCCAACACATGTTCCTGTCCGGCCGCCGTATTGAGCAGGATCGAGAATCCAGCGTTGCAGATCAGAAAAACCGGCGTAATGACCATCAAGGCTAAATAATCGGTAAACTGCCTCATGTAAGGTCTGCTGCGTCGGATCTGCCAGATGTCGTTGAAGTTGCTTTCGATCTTGCTGAACAGCCCGAAGACCGTGTAGAGCAGCAACACGACGCCAATCCCCACAAACACCCCTCCCCGGGCATATTCGATCGATTGGTCGATAAAGCTCATGGCCTGTCGCAACAGTTTCTCCTGTCCGGCGAAGTAGCGGAACAGCTCGCTTTGGACGATATTCTGAAAGCCGAATCCGCGAGCGATAGCGAACAGGACGGCCAGAATCGGAACAATGGAGAGCAAAGTACTGTAAGTCAATGCTCCGGCCCGTATATTGAGTTGCGCTCCTCGGATGTTTCGGATCGCGAGGATGAAGCTCTTCAGCAGGTTGTAGAGTCCGACCCGCTTGACCGAGCTGTCATGGCTGTTGATTCGCCAGATGTCGTAGGTAAAGAAACGGATCGTGTCGACGACCAGTCGTTTGATTTTCAGGAAGAGTTTTTTCATCGATATCGAAAAATCTGTCGGATAAAGTTATCAAAAATCGCGCAATCTCGCATCCGTTCCGAATGATCGGGTGGCACGAATGCAAGCAAAAGGCCATTACTCCGCCGAGAAGTAATGGCCTTTCGTCGAAAACCGCCGACCGTGCTACAGATCGAGTTTCAGTTTTTCGTCGCCCTGCGTGCCGTAGACCGTGAGCGTCATCGCGTCGCCGCGCCGTTCGAGCACCATCACCGTTGCCGCCTCCGGTTTGAAGCCGCCGCCGACCACCACCGGATAGCGTTCATTTCCGGCCTCTCCGCCCGCCGGGTGGTAGGCAAACCGATGCGTATGGCCGTTCAGAGCCACCGCGAACGGCGCCCGACGCAGCAACGGATCCCACAACTCCGTACACGGCCGATATTCGTCCGTATTCCCGTACACCGGAATATGGTGAATCAACACCCGTCGCCCCGCCTTTTTAAAGGATTTGGAGGCCAGCTCCGCCTTCAGGAAAGCGACTTGATCCTGCCGCAATCCCGTAAAATCGTTCAGACCGTAGTAAACCCAGTGGTCGTCCGGTTTGTCCTCGCCGCAGTCCAGCAGCACGAACCGCGTGTCGCCCCAGTTGAACGCTCCGTAGGTTTTGTCGCCCACGTAGTCGAACAGTTCGCGCAGGCCGATCGAATAGGCATTGCGGATTTCATGATTCCCGCGCAGGAAAAAGACCGGCGTCTGCGCCGCGTCGATCCCTTCGGTGTAGTGCGAGAGCGAGGCCACCGCCTGCCGCTGCGACCCCGGATCGTCGATGCAGTCGCCGTTGAAGACGACGAAATCCGGCCGCACACCCTTATCCTGCAAGACCTCGAGCAATGCGTCGAACGTCCCGAGATATTGGTGCAAGTCGTTGAAAACGACGGCCGTAAAATCTTCCGTGCCGGTTTCGGGCAAGGCGAAAGAGTAGAACGGACTCGTCGCCGTCCCGCCGAACGTCTTTTCGTAACCGCCGTAATAGAGCATCTCGCGCGAACAGATGCGGTAGTAGTACCGTTGTCCCGGCACCAGGTCCGAAAGCCGAATCTTGTTCAACTCGTTCCCGGCCATCGCCTGTCCGTCCACCAGCGTCCGCGCCGTTCGCAGATCGGCGGTGTCCGTGCCGTACTCCACCCAGCTGTAAGCCGGCGTATTGGTCAGCCACGTTACCGTGATGCCGTTTCCGGTCGGATTCTGCAAGTAAGGATCGGTCCGAAAGATATCGCCGTAGGTTACATTCGCAAAAGCCGGCCGATGGTCCGACTGGACCGGCGCGTCGATCACTCCGCGATCGTCGGCCCGATAGAACCGGTCGCCGCCCAGGTAGCCCCAAATGTAGTCGATCGTCTGTGTCGGCTTATCGGCAGGCCAACTGGCCTGCTTGATGTCGTTCAACGGCAAAAACGTTCGCCGCAACGCCTTGAACAGCTCGGAGTCGGGCGTGAAATTGAGGTCGCCGGCCAGAAAAACGGCCCGACCCGGATATGAAGCCGCTATGCTGTCCACCATCCGCACCGAGGTCGACTGATCGGCCTCGGTCAGCGAAAAATGGGTCGCCAAAAAGACATAGTCCGAAAACTCGGCCACGATCAACACGCGTGCCTCTTCGCGCCCCGGCAGAGCGATCCGTTTCACCGCCTCCGGTTTCTCTTTCGAGAGCAGGCCGATGCCGTACGCTCCGCCGTCGTAGTCGATCGCCCGGGCAAACGTACCGTACATACCGGTTCGTTCGGCAAATTCTTGTAACGCATCGGTCCGCCCGTTGCGCCCCGTGATGCTGTCCAACTCCTGGAGCGCACAGATGTCGGGCCGATGGTCCCGAACGACGGCCGAAGCGCGATCGTAATCGCGCCGATCGTCCATCCCCATCCCGCCGCGCACGTTATAGGTCATGATACGCAACTTCCCCGGCCGATGCTCGGCTCGCAAGGGCAACGAAACGACGACCGAAGCCAATAACGTCGTTGCGATAAAGCTAAATTTCATAAAAGAGATCGGTTTGGTTTGAAAATTGATACAGGCAAAGGTACGATTTTCCGGGAGCGAAAATTATTCCTACTATCTAAATAAAAATTAAAAATGAAAACGAAAAAGAATCTTCGCCTGACGACTGCGGCGGGGAAAACCGTGGCCGACAACCAAAACATCGAGACCGCCGGTCATCCCGGCCCTGCGCTGTTGCAAAACGTGTGGTACCTCGAAAAGCTGGGCCACTTCAACCGCGAACGGATTCCGGAACGGGTCGTCCACGCCAAAGGTTCCGGGGCGTTCGGCACCTTCACCGTAACGCACGACATCACGCGCTACACCAAAGCCTCGATCTTCGCCGAGGTGGGCAAACAGACTCCGATGCTGGCCCGTTTTTCGACCGTGGCCGGCGAACGGGGAGCGGCCGACACGGAACGCGACGTGCGCGGCTTCGCCCTGAAGTTCTACACCGACGAGGGCAACTGGGATCTGGTGGGGAACAACACGCCGGTCTTCTTCATCCGCGACCCGCTGAAGTTCCCGGACTTCATCCACACCCAAAAGCGCGACCCGAAGAACAACATGCGCAGCAACACGGCTCGATGGGATTTCTGGTCGTTGAGTCCAGAGTCGCTTCACCAGGTGATGATCCTGATGAGCGATCGGGGGATTCCGAAGAGCCTGCGCCACATGCACGGCTTCGGTAGCCACACCTACAGCTTCATCAACGCCCGGGGCGAACGCCACTGGGTGAAATTCCACTTCCGCACCCAACAGGGAATCGCGAACCTGACGGACGAAGAGGCGGAAAAGATTGTGGCCAAAGACCGCGAGGCTTCGCAACGCGACCTTTTCGAAGCCATCGAGCGGGGCGAATTCCCGAGGTGGACGCTCTACATACAGATCATGCCGGAGGCCGAAGCGCTCACTTATAAAGTCAATCCGTTCGACCTCACCAAAGTGTGGAGCCACAAGGACTACCCGCTGATCGAAGTCGGAGTGATGGAGCTGAACCGCAACCCGGAAAACTACTTCGCCGACATCGAACAGGCCGCTTTCAATCCGGCCAACAACGTTCCGGGCATCGGATTTTCGCCCGACCGGATGCTCCAGGGACGTCTGTTCGCCTACGGCGACGCCCACCGTTATCGGTTGGGAGCCAATTTCGAGAGCCTGCCGGTCAACCGCCCCCGAGTCGAGGTGCACAACTATTTCCGAGACGGGGCCATGCGTACGGACGGCAACGGCGGAGGATCCGTCAACTACGAACCGAACAGTTTCGGCGGCCCGAAGGACGACCGTTCGCAGGTCGAACCGCCGCTGGCGTTGCACGGCGAGGCCTTCACCTACAACCACCGCTCCGACACGGACTACTACACCCAACCGGGCGACCTGTTCCGCCTGATGCCGCCGGACGAACAGCAACGCACCGTCTCGAACGCCGCCAATGCCATGGAAGGGGTCCCGCCCCACATCCAGTTACGCGCCGCGGCACGGTTCTACTTAGCCGACGAGCGTTGCGGAACGGGGATCGCCGAGAAATTGGGGTTGTCAACCGAAGAGCTGAAACGCGAAGCGGCCCGGTTGTTGAAAGAGGATCGGAAACGGGCGGCGGAATAACCCGAAAAGTTGTTACCTTTACGCACACACTCTCTTTGTTGGAAGAACCATGGAAAAACCGGCAGAAACAGCCTCCCCGCACAAGGCGGGTTTCGTGAACATCATCGGCAATCCGAACGTCGGGAAATCGACCCTCATGAACCGACTGGTGGGCGAGCGACTCTCGATCATCACCTCGAAAGCGCAGACCACCCGCCATCGGATCATGGGGATCGTCAGCGGGCCGGATTTCCAGATCGTCTATTCCGACACGCCGGGGGTGCTGAAACCGAAGTACAAGCTACAGGAGTCGATGCTGGGTTTCTCGACCGGCGCCTTGGGCGATGCCGACGTGCTGGTCTACGTAACGGACACGGTAGAACAGCCGGACAAAAACGACGAATTTTTGTCAAAAGTGCGGGCAATGGCGGCCGAAAACGGCGTACCGGTGCTGGTAGTCATCAACAAAATCGACCTGACGACGCCAGACAAACTCGAAGCGTTGGTCGAGTGGTGGCACCGCGAGATCCCGTCGGCCGAAATCATCCCGGCCTCGGCCCGCGAGGGTTTCAACGTCGAACCGGTGATCCGACGGATCGTCGCCCTGCTGCCCGAGGGGCCGGCCTACTATTCGAAAGATACGTTGACAGACAAGAGTCTGCGTTTCTTCGCGAGCGAGATCATCCGCGAGAAGATTCTGCTCAACTACGACAAGGAGATCCCTTATTCGACGGAGGTAGCGATCGAGTCTTACTCGGAATCACCGACGCTGGATCGGATCGGCGCGGTAATCTACGTAGCGCGCCAGTCTCAGAAAGGGATCCTGATCGGCCATCGGGGCGAAAAGTTAAAACGGGTCGGTACCGAGGCGCGAAAGGATCTGGAAGCGTTTTTGGACAAGAAGGTCTTTTTGGAAATCTTCGTGAAAGTGGCCGAAGACTGGCGCGACAACGACCGTGCGCTTCGTCGGTTCGGCTACAACAACGAAGGGTAGGAATTTCAACGTATCGAACGTTTCTTTCGGGCTTCTCCGTTCGGACATAAGCAGCACTCCCCGTCGAGATTTTACTGGTAAAATCTCGACGGGGAGTGCTATTTCGTGGAGCTGGAGGGAATCGAACCCTCGTCCAAACGAGGAACCCCGAAGCTTTCTACATGCTTAGTCTCCGCTTGATTGT
>JAIDFC010000054.1 GCA_029054535.1 Rikenella sp.
GGTTAGAGGGAATACGCTAACTTCCACCGAAGGGCGATTGTCTCGGCGGTAACGGTTGTCTTTGAACAGAACAGGCCGGAGCCAGCGGAGACGCACATGAGCGCAGCGAGTGTTGCAGGCCTCCGCCTGGGGTGGCTTCGGCCCGTCATGGTGAGATCTCAAAAAGCGGTTTATGGGGAAAGCGTGTTTCGGCAACTTGCAACCTGAAAGGTTGCCGGCCTATGCGCCCAGGCGCTTTGCTTCTCGGGGGCGACAGACCGAATGTGGCGTAGCTGGAAGACTGCGATCCGCCTACCCTGCGAGCGCAGTTGTTGGGCTCAGGTAAAACGGTCGCCGCCAGGAAGGAAAATACTTAGGGTAGAGGCAGCCAATAAAAGACCCGAAGGGTGTGCTGGCGTCGGACCCAAGACAACTCCTCAAGGTTCTTGATTACGACAGCCCATGGAATGAGCAAGCATTCCCGAAAGTTTACTTTCGGTTTCCTCCTGGGGCTCAGTTATTCAAGCGCGGTCAGCCTTTGGCTTTCCTCCTCCTTGCAGGGCAGAGGCCGTTTGCGGACGATGCTCTCACAACGCTGTTAGGTTCTTCAGAGAAGGTATAGTACCCCTCCTTTCGTTAAAGAATAAGGGTATATAAATACGCAGTATTATTGACTGTTAAAGTGTTATGCAGAGAACGAAATTTATCTTGGGAGTTGTTGTCGGTGCGGCCGCCTTGTGGTTGGGTACGGGGTGCGGAGCGGGTGGCCCGGCAGCCGGATCGTCGTATATGACTGTAGACGGGTTCACGCAGGGTAGCACCTATCATATCGTGTACAACGATCCGCAGGGGCGCGACTTGCGAACCCCGATCGAAGAGCTGTTGGAGGACTTCGACAATTCGATGTCGGTTTACAATCCGAGTTCGTTGCTTTCGCGGCTTAACGACAACGATCCGACGGCTGTGCCGGATCGGTGGATCGTCGAGTGCATGGAGATTGCGCGGCGGATCAGCGACGACACGCAAGGGGCTTTCGATATTACGTTGCGTCCGCTGATCTCGGCCTACCGCATCGGTACGGACGACGTGCCGCACCTTTTGTCGCCCCGCGAGATCGACTCGATTCGGGTTTTCACCGGTTATCGGAAAGTGCGGATCGAAAACGGGCGACTCGTCAAGTCCGACCCGCGGCTGGCGCTCGACTTCAACGCCATCGCGCAGGGTTATTCGGCGGATCTGATGGGGGCGATGTTCGACTCGCTGGGGGTGGCGGACTACCTGGTCGAGATCGGCGGCGAAATCATCTGCAAGGGGCGGAATCCCAATGGCGGCGAGTGGCGCGTGGGGATCGACCGACCGGTCGAAGGCAACCTGGTGCCGGGCGAAGACCTGCAAACGATCCTCACGCTCTCCGACCGGGGGCTGGTAACCTCGGGGAACTACCGTAAGTTCGCTTTCGACGAGAACGGAAACAAGGTTACGCATACGATCGATCCCCACACGTTGCGGCCGGCGGTGCACAACCTGCTTTCGGCTACGATCATAGCTCCGACGGCGGCTTTAGCCGACGGATATGCCACGGCCTGCATGGTCCTGGGACTCGAGGGTAGCAAAACGCTTCTGGCGCGCCATCCGGAACTCGAAGGCTACTTGGTCTTCGGTCAGCCGGACGGCTCTATGGGGATCTACGCCACGCCGAACCTCTCCAAAAGGATCGCCAAATAGATGGCTTCTTGGCTGTTCATAACGTTTTTAGCAAGTTGAAACGGATGGATTTCGCCAGCGCGCGGGCAGAAACTGTTCTTAGAACGTTATAGCGATGCGTAGCATCGCCCGCCCACCGCGGGCACGCGGAGCCGCCCGCGCAGGGCAGTCGGACACGGTTTCCCGTCGCCCGCCCGCCTAAGGAGGAATTTCAAAAGTTTCGCATTGGGCGAAATCTTTATGAAATTCCCGCGGGCGACGGACGTATTGGGTGTTTTGCTTGGATTCTCTCGGTCTTACAGATCCCCGCGCGGCCAAAGACTGTTTTTAGAATGTTATAGCGATGCGGAGCATCGCCCGCCCAGCGGGGGCACCCGCGGCCGCGCGGCCCGAGCGCGTCCGACACGGTTTCTTGGTTAAATGATCCGCGCGCGACAGCTGGGATAGGAAATCGTTCAAAAGCGTGAATCGCTTTTGAACAAGATTTCCGCCAGCGCGCGGACAAACACGATTTCGAAGTTGAACGGGCCGGACGCTCGGCGGCAACGCAACGAGCACTGTCGAGTTGCGGTGCCAGCCGAGGGGGAGCGGCTGGCCCGTGCACCCTTTGGGTGCGGTTTGCTTCGTCCCGTCATGGTGAGATCGCGGAGAAATTTCGCGGTGGGTAAAGAATGTTTTGAAACTGTCTTTGGGTCGTAGCGCGAGGAGGCCGAAGGTGAAAAACGGCAGTTCCGGATAGTAGCCGAAGATCGTCCGGGATTGAGTAAAGAATAATTGTAGATTTAAAAGTTATGTCGAAATTGATGGACCCGATCGTGGGTCAGCTGATGGGCTTGCGTTATAAGTCGCACCCGTGGCACGGGGTGAACATCGGCGACGAGGCGCCGGACAAGGTAACCTGTTTTATCGAGATCGTCTCGACCGACACCGTGAAGTACGAAGTGGACAAGGAGTCGGGTTACCTGTTCATCGACCGGCCGCAAAAATATTCGAACACGGTTCCGGCTCTGTACGGATTCCTGCCGCAGAGTTACAGTGGCGATTCGGTGGCGCAGCTCAGCAACGACGCCTTGCAGCGGACTGACATCCATGGCGATGGCGACCCGGTGGATGTCTGCGTGCTGACCGAGAAGACCATTACGCACGGCGATATCCTGGTGCATGCCAAGCCGGTGGGCGGGATCCGGATGATCGATCACGACGAGGCCGATGACAAGATCATCGCCGTGTTGATGCACGACGCCGTGTACGGTAAAGTGGACGACATTTCGGAACTTCCGCCGCTGGTGGTGGAACGGCTGCGGCACTACTTCCTGACCTACAAGGACCTGCCCGGCGAGAAACGCAATGTCGAAATCACCCACATCTATGGCGCCGAGGAGGCCAAGGAGGTGATTCGCCGGTCGATGGACGATTATCATAATCGGTTCCATAATCTGGAGGCGCTGTTGAAACTGTAGACCCTCTCTTCGGGCCGGCGGATTTGTCGGCCGCGCTCCCTGATCGTGGGGATCCGCCGGCTGCTCAATCCCCACAAAGAGGGATGCGCCCGTCGGTCGGAAAAGCGTATCTTTGTCCTCCGCAGACAGAGTTTACTGAGCATGGGAAACGAAACGAAATGCCGCCGGCTGTCCGACCTTTCGACCTCGGAGAGCGGCTTGATTACGAAAGTGCTGGGCCACGGATCGTTCCGCAAGCGGATCACCGAGATGGGCTTCGTGCGCGGCAAACGGGTAACGGTCATCAAGAACGCTCCGTTGCTCGACCCGGTGGAGTACGAGATCATGGGTTACCACATCGCCCTGCGGCGCAGCGAGGCCGACCTGATCGAGGTAACGCCTTTCGAGGCGTCGGCCGAGGTGTTCGCGGCCGACGACCGACCGACGGCCGCGGCCGTGCTGGCGGACGAGACCGCCAATCGCTTTCTGCATCAGACCGAGAGGACGATCAACGTCGCGCTGGTCGGGAATCCGAACTGCGGTAAAACCTCGCTTTTCAATCTGGCCAGCGGCTCGCACGAACGCGTCGGGAATTATAGCGGCGTAACGGTCGAGGCCAAAGAGGCCTCCGCTCATCGGAACGGTTACACGCTGCGCATCTCCGACCTGCCCGGTACCTACTCCATTACCGAATACACCCCCGAGGAACTGTATGTCCGGCAACACATCCTGGAACAGATGCCGGACGTGGTGGTGAACGTGGTCGACGCTTCGAACCTGGAGCGGAATCTCTTTCTGACCACCCAGCTGATTGATATGAACCTCAAGGTGGTGATCGCCTTGAACATGTACGACGAGCTGGAGCAGAGCGGTGCGCGGTTCGACTACGAAGCTTTGGGGCGGATGATCGGGATCCCGATCGTGCCGACCGTCGCCTCGCGCGGCGAAGGGATCGACCGCCTGTTCGACCGTGTGATCGACGTCTTCGAAGACAACGAACCTACCGTGCGGCACATCCACATCCATTACGGAGAGGATATCGAACAGAGTATCGGCACGCTTCAGCAGTTGATCTGGGAGAATTGCGACATCGTGGCGCACTATTCGTCGCGCTACCTGGCGATCAAGCTCCTGGAGGGCGACCGCGAGACCTTGACGCGGCTCGGTGGGGCGGCCAATTTCGAAGCCATCCGTCAGGCGGTCGACCGCGAGACCGCCCGGCTCGAACGGCTCTACAACGACCGCACCGAGACGGTGATCGCCGGAGCACGGTACGGCTTTATCGCCGGCGCGCTCAGCGAGACATACGTTTCGGGCGACTCGGACCAGCATCGCAAGGCCACCCGCATCGACCGAATCATGACCCACCGGATCTGGGGTTTGCCGATTTTCCTATTGCTGATGTGGGTCATGTTCCAGGCCACCTTCTCGCTGGGCGAGATTCCGGCCGGATGGATGGAAGCGGGGATCGAACGGCTCGGCGAATGGGTGGCGGGCGTGATGCCCGAAGGGTCGTTGCGGGATCTGCTGGTCGACGGGGCCATTAGCGGGGTCGGTGGCGTGATCGTCTTTCTGCCTCAGATCTTGATTCTCTTCTTCTTCATCTCCTTGATGGAGGACACGGGCTACATGGCTCGGACGGCTTTTCTCATGGACCGTTTCATGCACCGGATCGGCCTCCACGGCAAGTCGTTTATCCCGCTCCTGATGGGATTCGGCTGCAACGTGCCGGCCATCATGGCCACCCGGACGCTCGAAAGCAAAAAGGACCGGGTTTTGACCATGCTTATCATGCCTTTCATGTCGTGTTCGGCGCGTCTGCCGGTCTACGTACTGCTGATCTCGGCCTTCTTTCCGCGGTGGCAGGGGCTGGTGTTGATGTCGATCTACCTTTGCGGCATCTTGATGGCTATCCTTTCATCGCTGCTTCTCAAACGCCTGCTGTTCCATCGGGCCGAAGCGCCGTTCGTCATGGAGTTGCCTCCGTATCGGATTCCGACGGCGCGGAGCGTCGTGCGGCACATGTGGAACAAAGGCTCGCAATACCTGCGTAAGATGGGGACGGTGATTCTGCTGGCTTCGATCCTGGTGTGGGCGTTGGGACACTACCCGAGGCCCTCGGAGGAGCAGCTGGCGGCGATGACGACCGCGCCGGAACTGGCGGCGGAGTGGCAGGCCGAAAATTCGTACATCGGCCGGCTGGGGCATGCTATCGAACCGGCTATTCGACCGCTGGGGTTCGACTGGAAGATCGGGGTGAGCTTGTTGAGCGGGGTGGCGGCCAAAGAGATCGTGGTGAGTACGATGGCGGTGCTGAACCAACCGACTTCCGAGTCGGTCGTACCGACCGGTACGGAAACCGCCGCATCGGACGGCGACGAGGCGGATCGGGCTTTGATTCGCAGCCTCCAGGCCCAACGCTACACCGAAGGACCGCGGATCGGCGAACCGGTCTATACGCCGCTGGTGGCCTACGGGATGATGATCTTCATCCTGTTCTACTTCCCGTGCATCGCCGCGATCACGGCGATCCGCAAAGAGGCGGGGTGGCGATGGGCCTTGTTCACGGTGTTCTACACCACGGGGGTAGCTTGGTTCGTCTCGGGTCTGATCTACCAGATCGGGAGCCGTTTTGTCAACTAAAAAGGTCGTGTTTCTCCGATGACTGCAAAAAGATGAACCAGGATACGCTCGTATTGTTGATTGTCGCGGCCAGCGGAATCGCAGGCTTGTGGTGGCTGTTCCGACGCGTTCGCGGCCGTTCGGACTCAGGTGGCTGCGCCGAATGCGATTCTCTTTCCGAAAACTCGAAATGCAACCACTGCCGATACAAAAATTAACTGTACTGTTAATTATATACCTCGTGTTTGGCTAGGGGACCGAACCGTTCTTTCTTTGAAAAGAAAGAACCAAAGAAACTTCCAACAGCTACGCTATGCCTTAGGCATCCGCAATCTAATGCTCTGGCCTACGGTGTGGGTAGGGCTTTCTCGGCGGGCGTGTAATGTAATTATAACCTCAGCACGCCGCGCCGGAAAGTCCCTACCCAAAACAAAAAGGGAACAAGGCTCTTGACTACGGCAGCCCATGGAATGCGTAAGCATTCCCGAAAGTTTTTTCGGTTCCTTTTGTTCACAAAAGGAACAGTACCCGCACGTAGCTAAAACATGGTCATACAAATTAACAGTACGATTATTTGAGCTGCAAGATTTTACGGAGTGCTCGTTGATAAGCCGTCGCATAAGCGGTCATGCCTAAGTCCGACGGGTGGATGTAGTCCACCATGCCGTCTCGCGGCATACCGAGCTCGCGTCGCGAAAGGTAGTATAAATCCCGGACCCCTTCGCGTCGCAATTCGGCATAGGCTCGTCGCTGTGCCCGATCTGCTCGTTCGTCTTCGCCCCGTTTCGTGGCATTGGTCGACCGGTTGGCATACCCCGGGTGTTCGACCAGCAGGATCGGCGTTTTGGGCCGCAATCGTCTGAACTGCCGCACGGCGTTGAGAACCAGCCTGTAGACGCTGTCCTCCGATACATACATGTTCGGCATGCAGTCCACGATATAGAGTGCTGCCGGTACCGTGGCGACGTAGTCGATTACCTCGGGTTCCAGCCGTCCGTTGCCCGAGAAACCGAGGTTCACCGTCGGTAGTCCGGTGTTGCGTTGCAGGATATTGCTCCAGGCCATTCCCGGCCGCGAGGCGCAAGCGCCTTGAGCGATCGAAGTCCCGTAGATTACCACCGGCAACCGTTCGGCAAAAGTCGTGTCCGCCGCCTCGAACGCAAATTCGGAACCCGCGCGTACGCCGACTTGCAGCTCTTTGACGGTGTTGTAGAGCGGCAGGTAGAGGGTGTAGGTCGTCGTTTCGGTCGTGTCCGGCAGTTCGCGATAGGTGTAGACGATCGGATCTCCGAACGAATAGTCGCCCCAGCACCGTTCTCCGCGTTCGTTGTAGAGGTCTACGCCGCTGACGCCCGTCGCCGGCATGTGCGGCATGGCGTGTCCGCCCGCGACGGTGTACCGCACGGCGATCTGCGGCGAGTCGGTCGTGAAGCGCAGATAAAGCCCCGCGCTGTTCTGCGCCAGGTTCCACACTGCATCCCGCACGACGCCCCGTGCCGACCCCGGCAGCCGCCCGTAGTCGTTCGATGCGAATCCCCGCCCGTGCACATACCCCGAACCGCCCCGAACCGAGGCTGCCGTGGCGGTCGAGTCCATCGGGTCGTGCCACGCGGTGTTCTGCGCCGCCGCGGAGAGGCTTCCCGCTGCCCATACCGATAAAAAGAGAGACAGAAAACGTTTCATAGTTATTCCCCTGTAAAAAATTATCCGAAGAAAGCTCCCACTTTGCCGATCGCGCTCGGCAGGGCGAATACCACCACGCGGTCGTAAGCCTTGACCTCGACATTCCCCGTCGCGATCATCGCCTTGTCGCCTCGAACCACCCCGCCGACGATCGCCTCGCGCGGGAAGTTGATGTGTTTGATCTTCCCTTTCGTGATCGGACTCCCCGGCTTGACGATGAACTCCAGCACTTCGGCGTCGCAGCCGTTCAGGCATTTGATCGCCTGCACGTCGGTGTTCATCGTGAACCGGAAGATCGAACTCGCCGTGATGAGCTTTTTGTTGATGATGGTGTCGATGCCGATGCTCTCGGCCAGCGAGATGTAGTTGATGTTTTCGACCTCGGCGATCACTTTCTTGACCCCCATCCGTTTGGCCAGCATCGCGGCCAGGATATTGGTCTCGGACCGTCCGGTCAAGGCTACGAAGGCGTCCATCTTGTCCAGCCCCTCTTCGATCATGACTTCGCTTTTTCGTCCGTCTTCGGCGATAACGAGCGTGTTGTCGAGCATTTCGGCCAGTTTGTAGGCCTTCTCGGCGTTGTAGTCCACCAGTTTGATGTCGATTTCGTGTTGCAGCTCTTTGGCGATCCGCCAGCCGATGCGCGACCCGCCGAGGATCATCAGGTTGCGGACTTCGATGTTGGGTTTTCCGGAAAGCCCCATCACCTCTTTGATCGAGCCGCGCCCCGAAATGACGTACACCATGTCTCCCTCCTCGAACAGGTCTTCGCCGCGCGGAATGATCGTCTTTCCGCTCCGCGAAATGGCCACGGTTCGGTATTCGAGGTTCTCGCGGTCGCGCGTAACCTCGATCAGGGTGCGCCCCACGAGCGGCGACGAGGCGTCGAGCCGGAAAACCACCAGCGACAGTTTGCCGCCCGAAAAATCGACGTATTCCGATGTCGACGAGTGTCCGAGCAGCGTGATGACCTCCTGTGCGGCCACTTTCTCCGGGTAGAACAGGTAGTCGATCCCCATGTTGATGAAAACCTCCTTGTTGTTCGGCCTCAGGTATTCGTCGTTGTCGATCCGGGCGATGGTCTTCCGCGCGCCGAGCTGCTTGGCCAGCACGGCCGACAGGATGTTGGTGTTCTCCTCCGGTCCCACGGCCATGAACAGGTCGCACCGCTGCACCTCGCTCTTGGTCAGAATCTCGAACGAGGTTACGTCCCCCTCGATCGTCAGCACGTCCGATACCGACGTCAGTTCGTCCAATCGTTTCTCGTCGTCGTCGATGATCGTGATGTCGTGGTATTCGTTGCCGAGCATCTTCACCAGGTGGCTCCCCACCTCGCCGGCGCCCGCTATCAGTATCTTCATGTTTGAATCCAGCTCGATTAACTCTCGCAAATTTAACGAAATTTTACGCTACTTTTGTTCGTTGACTTTATATCCGGTTCTTTGGCTACAGTACCCGCACGTAGCCAATGATCGAGCGATAAAGAATAACTTAAAGGAACACAAGGAGAATGACTATGTCGTCGGTTTGGGTGATTTTTCTGATAGCGGTAGTTGCGGTGGGTTTGTTCGTGTTGGGATTGTCGATCACGTTGATGCGGAAGGGGCACGATTTGGAGAGCGATGTGGGGAGCAATCGGGAGATGAAGCGGCTGGGGATCGAGTGCGCCTCGGCCCAGTTGCGGAGGGAGGAGGCCGAGCGGACCGGTCGTCGGGCGTATGCGGCGGAGGGTTGCGACGGGAGTTGCGGGACGTGCGGCGTGTCGACTTGCGGCGTTTCGACCGAGTCCGAAGATACTCGGAATCGCCTGTAACGGCTGGGAATAAATGGTTTAAAGTCGATTTTGGTGGCCGAAAAGTTGCAACTTGCGAAAAACCGTATAACTTTGCGGGTGTAAATATCTGTCGGAAAAGGCAGAAACCCTATTGCTGATGCGCAAAACCTGGAACAGAACAGGGTCCGGACATGTTCGGATCGTGGCGCTTGTCGGGATCATGCTGGCGAGCGTAGTGGGTTGTTCGCGCCGGGCCGATGCTCCGTTCTGCGCGACTGGGAGTGCGGAGGTGTCGTTGAATCTGGCCGTGGACTCGATCGGGAACGAAATTACCGTCGGGACCACCAAAACGACGAATCCGGCCGAGGCTATCGATCCGCATGAGGATCTGGCCATCTATGTGATCAATACCAAGAACGATACGTTGGCGCGGTGGAAGAACTTCAATGCGCTGCCGTCGTCCAGGCTCAAGTTTACGCCCGGGGCGTATAAGATCGTGGCGGAGTACATGCCGGAAGAGGGCTTGCGGTTGCCGTCGTTCGACTCGTATGCTTATCGGGACGAGGAGAAATTCGTGCTGGCGGCGGGCGAGACCCACGACTGTAGTTTGGTGGCGGGACTGGCGTGCGGGAAGATCACCGTGGCGTTCGACGAGAGCTTCTCGTATTACTATCCGAACTACTCGGTGGATGTTCGGACCGTCGGGACCGATTTTCTCAACTTCAAGAAAGGCTCCGTTCAGCGGAGCGGCTATTTCGAACCGGGGACCGTTCGTCTTCGTTTTCACCTCATTACCCAGGAATTCGACTTGATTACCTTCTCGCCGACGCCTCTGCCGGCGATCAAAGCCGGGGAACACTATCGGATCACCATGTCCGTGGGGGCGGACTACGGGAATGCGCAGGTCATCGTGCTGCGGACCGAGACCGAGACCAATCCGGAACAAAAAGTCGAGATCGAAGTGCCGCGGTATTTTCTGCCGAAAGATGCGCCGACCTATACCACGACCGGATTCGAGAACGGCGTGGCGCAGACCTTGTTCGAAGGGGAACAGACCGAATGGAGCCTGCGGACGACGGTTCCGGGGGGGATTTCGTCTTTCGTGCTGCACATCGGGACCGGCGACGATGCGTTGCGGAGCCGTCTGGGGCTGGCTGCGGGTCAGACGGAGATCGACCTGGCGGGATTGTCGGCGGAGGATCCGATGCGACAGCGGCTGCAGGATGCGGGTTTCCGGTGGGGCGAGGCTTTGAACGCTCCGGAAGAGGCCGCTGTTTCGACACTCGCGTGGGTGGACTTCACCGAGGCGATGCGGGCACAGGCAGACTACTCGGCCGCACATTACGACTTCGGATTTTCGCTGACCGACAACTACGGACAGACGCTCGATCCCAACGGCGGATGGGTGGCCGTGCAGGCTACCGTCCAGTATCCGGATATGAAACTCGTGCCGCCGGTTCCGGCGGATATTTGGTCGTCGACCGCATATTTTACCATACAGGCCAATTACGACATCTTCAACGGCGTGCATCCGACCTTGCAGTATCGGCGGAAGATCGAGGGGGCGACCTGGAACGATGCCGTCGAGGGGGACAACCTGACGGTCAGCGCCTTGCCGACGACGAGCGGGGATCGGCCCTATAGCGTGCAGTACGAATTGACGGGATTGAACCAAGGGACCGACATCGGACAGGAGGCGGGTCGGGAGTACGAGTTCCGGGTGGTGGTGAACGAGAATCGGACCAGTCAGGTCTATGCGTTGACGACCGAGACGCGGCCTTACTTGCCGAACCGAAACTTCAACTACTATACCGAATCGGCGTTGTTCGGTGTGCGGTATGTCTTCGAGGAGGGGTGGGCCACGCGGAATTCGGTAACGACTGGTATGAAAGATGCGAAAGTCAATGAGACGAAAGACTGGTGTGTGAACACGACCTATCCGGAAAACGGTTGGATCTGCCTGCAAACCAGAAACTGGGGGCGGTCAGAAAGACGATGGGGGATCACGTCCGCCACGTATAAATGGTCGTTAGATCGGAGCATCCACCAAAACAAAATAGCCGGGGTATTTTATGTCGGTAAGTACGACTACCAATTGATTTATCACGAGGCGGAGTACAACTCCAATACCTATTTTTATTATTACGATGAACTGGCCTCCGATAACTTGGAAGAGGGGCGGGGAATTGCCTGGCCGTCGCGACCGACATCGCTGTCGCTCAACTACATCTTCTTGCCGAAAGAGGACGACGATAATCGGGATCGGGGATATATCTGTGTGGCATTGAAGGGGGTAGATGACAGTGGAGCCGAAGTCGAAATTGCCAAAGGAGAGGTGTATTTGGATCCGTACAGCGGGAAGCGGGAGACCGCGACGCCGTTGACGATTAAGCTCGACTACAGTCGGACCGATGTCAAGGCGACCAAGATCGACGTATTCTTCAGCTCCAGCGAACATTACAGAAAAGATGATAGTCCGGCTTGTGATGGGGATACTTATACGGGGAATACCTTGAAGATCAAGGATGTTCGACTGAACTACGAAAAATAGAGAATCGGAGACTTTTCAAATAGGAACACGATGAAAAAGTATATGGATACGAATCATAAGAAAACCATCGGCCTGCGTTGGGCGATGCTGTGTTTGGCGCTGCCGCTGTTGGCC
>JAIDFC010000055.1 GCA_029054535.1 Rikenella sp.
TCAAACACAGTTTTTTAGGGGAAAGTCCGACGCCGGCGGAGGAGCTTATGAACGAAGTGAATATTGCGCCCTCCGCGAGGGGCGGCGTCGGTCGCGCGATTTGCGGTCGCGGTTTTCTTCGCACAGTAACAGTCCGGGGGGCCAGTGCGGATTTTTCGGAGCGAACTCTAGCATTCGCGTGCCTCGCTCTTCCCTCTCCCTATTCCTGGAGGCAACGCAGCTGAAGACCGAGCGCACGATGCCCGATGTAATTCGGGTAGATCTCGTCGCAGAGAAGGTCCAGGTAGTAGGCGTTGCTGTCCGAGGTCATCGACGACCAATTGTATCCGGCCTTGCCGACGGCACTCGACCAACCGGAAAGTGCGTGGCGGAAGCCCGGAGCCGGGGATTGTGTTTTTTTTCTCTCTCTGCCGGTTGCCGGTCCTCTCGGTCATCGGGAGGCTCCCCCGGAACCCCGCGATTACTCCCGAACGCAACGGACCGGAAGGCCGTTCGTTCGACCCGCGGTCTGAGCTGGGGCGATCTCGTGCGCCGACATGCTGCAACGAAAAGCTAAGCCGTTCTCGGCGGGCGTAGTGCTCCACAATAAGGCCGATCCCTCGCCGGAAAGGGTCATCGCGCTGACCGGGCGATGAAACGAGGTGATGTATCGAACCGTACCTCCGAAAACCGTTGGAGCCGTCCACGAATATGCCGTCAATACCTTTTTCTCGCCGCTCGACCACAAGGCGGTCGCATTATCTATCGTTAGGGCGGACCAAGGATTGGTAATTGCGTCTGCTTCGCCGCTGCGAGGCACCCGCCAGCCCGAGGGACAAGGGTCGAAAAGCGTCTTCGTCCCGTCCCGCCACAGGTCGTCGTGTCGAGGCTGGGTCCAGTCATAGTCGTAGGCCGCTGACGAAAAATAGAAGCTCCCCGGGTTGCGGATCGCCTCCCGACCGGCCCGTTGCACCCGCGCGCGATAAAAATTTGTGTAATCCGAAAAAGCGGAATACCTTTGTTAGCGGACAAACAGCCTCCGGGATGAGGATCCTCGACCGTCGAGGCGGAGCGTCGCACCCCATGCTTTATAGTTATTTTATCGTTTTCCGAACCGAAATTTCCGGCTTACAAAATAAACAATCATTCAAAAACAACTAAAACGTATGAGTAAACTCTGGAGTTCTTCCATCGGGAAGAAGTTAGTGATGAGCCTCTCGGGCTTGTTCCTGCTGGTCTTCCTGCTCGTCCATCTGGCGGCCAACCTCTTTTACTACGGAGGTCCCGAGGCTTACAACGCCATGTGCGAATTCATGGACACCAACCCCTTCATCAAGATCATGGTGCCGGTGTTGGCCCTCGGGTTCATCGTCCACATCGGTTGGGCGACCGTCATTACGTGGCAGAATCGGTCGGCTCGGCCGGTGAAGTACAAGGTGCAGAACCTCGGCAAGTCGTCGACTTGGGAGTCGAGGAATATGTACGTGCTGGGGATCATCGTCCTCGGGATTCTGGCGTGGCACCTCTCGGACTTTTGGGCCGAGATGCAGCTCCAGCACTTCGTCGGCGGGACGCCGGCGAGCGACCAGTATGCCTTGCTCGAACAGACCTTCGGTAATCCGGTGATCTCGATCCTGTACATCGTTTGGATCGTCGCCCTGTGGTTCCACCTGCGGCACGGCTTCTGGAGCGCCTTCCAGACCATCGGACTCGACAACCAGGTGTGGATTCGCCGGTGGAAATGCGCCGCACGGGTCTATGCCTTGATCGTAGCGGCCGGTTTCATTTCGATCCCGGTGGCGGTACTGGTTTCGCGGTTCTGCTGCGGCAACTAAAATTCACTCTATTTTCCGATCAAATCACAACAGAAAGAAAATGAGCATACTCGATTCCAAGATTCCCGAAGGGCCGTTGGCCCAGAAGTGGAGCAAACATAAGGCGGATATTAAGGTAGTCAGTCCGGCCAACAAGCGGAAACTCGACGTGATCGTCGTCGGGACGGGCCTCGCGGGGGCTTCGGCGGCGGCTTCGCTGGGCGAGCTGGGGTACAACGTGAAAGTTTTCTGCATCAGCGACTCGCCGCGGCGCGCGCACTCCATTGCGGCGCAGGGGGGGATCAACGCGGCGAAGAACTACCAGAACGACAACGACTCGGTATACCGTCTCTTTTACGACACGATCAAGGGGGGGGACTACCGGGCGCGGGAGGCCAATGTCTATCGGCTGGCTGAAGTGGCTAACTCCATTATCGACCAGTGCGTGGCACAGGGGGTGCCGTTCGCGCGGGACTACGGCGGACTGCTCGACAACCGCTCGTTCGGGGGGGCGCAGGTTTCGCGAACCTTCTATGCGCGCGGTCAAACCGGGCAGCAGCTGCTGTTGGGGGCCTATGCGGCCTTGAACCGGCAGATTCAGAAGGGCTCGGTTAAATCATATCCGCGGCATGAGATGCTCGACGTCGTGCTGATCGACGGCAAGGCGCGCGGGATCATCACCCGGAACCTGGTTACCGGCGAGATCGAACGCCACGGGGCACATGCCGTGCTGATCTGTTCGGGGGGCTACGGAAACGTCTTCTTCCTCTCGACCAACGCCATGAACTCCAACGGGTCGGCCGCTTGGCAGTGCTATAAGAAAGGGGCGATGTTCGCCAATCCGTGTTTCACGCAGATCCATCCGACCTGTATCCCGAAACACGGCGAACAGCAGTCGAAACTGACCTTGATGTCCGAATCGCTGCGGAACGACGGTCGGATCTGGGTGCCGAAGAAGAAAGAGGATGTCGAAGCGGTTCGTTCGGGGGCCAAGAAACCGTCCCAGATTCCGGAAGAAGATCGCGACTACTATCTGGAACGTCGTTATCCGGCGTTCGGGAACCTCGTGCCGCGCGACGTGGCTTCGCGGGCGGCCAAAGAACGGTGCGACGCCGGATTCGGGGTCAATGAGACCGGGCTGGCCGTGTTCCTCGACTTCTCGACCGCGATCAATCGGCTCGGGAAAGAGGTCATCGCACAACGCTACGGGAACCTCTTCCAGATGTACGAAAAGATCGTCGACGTGAACCCGTACGAGGAGCCGATGATGATCTACCCGGCCGTGCACTATACCATGGGAGGGATCTGGGTCGACTACAACCTGATGACCACCGTTCCGGGGCTGTACGCGCTGGGCGAAGCCAACTTCTCGGATCACGGGGCCAATCGTCTGGGGGCTTCTGCGCTGATGCAGGGCTTGGCCGACGGTTATTTCGTGATTCCTTACACGCTGGGGGACTATCTCTCGCACGACATCCAGACACCGAAGATCGACACCAACCATCCGGCGTTCGCCGAAGCCGAACAAGCGATCCTGGACAAGATCAACAAGCTGTTCTCGATCAACGGGAAACGCTCGGTAGACGACCTGCACAAGGAGCTGGGGAACATCATGTGGGAATACGTCGGCATGGGCCGCACCAAGGAGAGCCTCGAAAAGGCGATCACGGAGATCCAACGGCTCCGGAAGGAATTCTGGTCGAATGTCCGGGTGCCGGGCGTCGAAGGCGAATTCAACCAGGAGATCGAAAAGGCGCTCCGCGTGGCGGACTTCATGGAAATGGGCGAACTCATGGCGCGCGACGCCCTGAACCGCAACGAATCCTGCGGCGGCCACTTCCGCGAAGAGTTCCAGACGCCGGAGGGCGAGGCACTGCGCGATGACGACAACTATGCCTATGTCGCTGTCTGGGAATACAAGGGCCCGGACGCGGAACCGGAACTCCACAAAGAAAAACTGGTCTTTGAAACGGTGCACCTCGCTCAACGTAACTACAAAGACTAACCTTTTCCTATTTACCCATTTAATCGTTCTTTTTTCTGTAACCGTCTTTAGCTACAGGAGGGTACTGTTCTTTTTGTGAACAAAAAGAACCAAAAAAACTTTCGGCGATACTACGTATCGCATGGGCTGCCGTAGTCAAGAGCCTTTGGTCCTTGATATTGGGGCCTGGGGATTCTTTTTGAGCGCGCCCAAAAGGTTTAGCTCGCATTAAGGGCACGCCTAAAAGAACCCCGGCCCAAGGCAATAGGCCGGAGCATTAGATTGCGGAGCCTAAGGCATAGCGTAGCTGTTGGAAGTTCTTTGGGTCCCTTTCTTTCAAGAAAGGGACGGTACCATACAGTAGTCAAACACAGTGGCAAGAAAAAGAGCAGATAAAAAAGTAAAAAGAGATGAATTTGAAGTTAAAGATATGGCGTCAGAAAGACGCTCATGATAAGGGTCGTTTCGAGGAGTACCATGTAGAGAACGTATCGGAGGGGAGTTCGTTTTTGGAGATGCTCGACATTTTGAACAACGATTTGATCCACGCGGGGCAAGAGCCGATCGCATTCGATCATGACTGTCGGGAGGGGATTTGCGGGATGTGTTCGTTGTTCATCGACGGGCGGGCTCACGGTCCGGACGACGACATTACGACTTGCCAGCTGCACATGCGGAAGTTCAAGGACGGGGATACGATCACGATCGAGCCGTGGCGTTCGAAGGCTTTTCCGGTGGTGAAGGACCTGGTGGTGGATCGTTCGGCTTACGATAAGATTTTGCAGGCCGGGGGGTACGTGTCGGTGAATACGGGGGGTGTTCCGGATGCGAACGCGATTCCGATTCCGAAGAAGGATG
>JAIDFC010000056.1 GCA_029054535.1 Rikenella sp.
CTGTTGTAGTCCGGAGCCAACGGAAAGTAGTAGAACAGACCGCTGAACGAGGACTTGGAGGTATAACTGTCGCTAAAAACCTGCGCGTCGAGTCGTCCGCCGAACCGAAACCGTACGGCCGGGGTTTTGATGTGCTTTGTCGTATCGTTTTTCGCCGCTCCGGCGGCCGTACCGACCGCCAGCGTCGCCAAAATAAAAAGGGTCGAAACGCGTTTCATCCGAGATTAACGTTAAGTAACGTGCAAATGTAATATTTTTGCGATGCGGACGGGGCCGGACCGCTCTTTTTCTGAAGAAAAAGAGCGGTCGAACCCGAGGCACACGCAAACATTAAGTATTCATCGATGGAATTTATATTGCATTCCGACTTCGCTCCGACCGGCGACCAGCCCGAGGCGATCGCCCAGCTGACCCGGTCGTTGCAAGACGGGACACGACACAATACGCTGCTCGGCGTTACGGGCTCCGGGAAGACCTTCACGATGGCGAACGTCATCCGGAACATCGGGAAGCCCACCCTGATCCTGAGCCACAACAAGACCCTTGCCGCCCAGCTCTACGGCGAGTTCCGGGGCTTTTTCCCGGAAAACGCCGTCGAGTATTTCGTGTCGTACTACGACTACTACCAGCCGGAGGCCTACCTCCCGACCTCGGACACCTATATCGAGAAAGACCTCTCGATCAACGATGAGATCGAGAAACTGCGCCTGAGCGCCACCAGCTCGCTGCTTTCGGGACGGAACGACGTGGTGGTGGTGAGCTCCGTGTCATGCCTCTACGGGATCGGGAACCCGGCCGACTTCCACGCCAACACGATCCAGATCAAACAGGGCGAGGATTTTCCGCGCCAAAAGCTATTGTACCAGCTCGTGGACGGCCTCTACTCGCGGAACGACGCGGAGTTCGCCCGCGGGACCTTCCGCGTTTCGGGCGATACGATCGACGTCCACGTCGCTTACGGAGACAAGGCCTATCGGATCGTGCAGTGGGGGGATACGGTCGAAGAGATCCACGCCATCGACCCGATCACCGGACAGCGGCTCTCGCAACTCGATCGCGTAACGATCTACCCGGCCAACATCTTCGTAACGACCCGCGACCGGATCAACTCGGCCGTTATCCAGATCCAGCACGACCTCTCGGCCCAATACGACTTCTTCATGCAGCGCGGCGAGGAGCAGTACGCCAAGCGGTTGAAACAGCGGGTGGAGTACGACCTCGAGATGATCAAAGAGCTGGGCTACTGTTCGGGGATCGAGAACTACTCGCGGTATTTCGACGGCCGACTCCCCGGGACGCGGCCTTTCTGCCTGCTGGACTACTTTCCGGACGACTTTCTGATGATTATCGACGAGAGCCACGTAACGATCCCGCAGATCCGGGCGATGTACGGCGGCGACAACGCCCGGAAGAAAAACCTCGTCGAGTACGGTTTCCGGCTCCCGGCGGCCATCGATAACCGGCCGCTCAAATTCGAGGAGTTCGAGGCGCTGGTGCCGCAGGCGGTCTACGTGAGCGCGACGCCGGCCGACTACGAACTCAACAAATCGGAAGGGGTGGTAGTCGAACAGGTGATCCGACCTACGGGGCTGCTCGATCCGGAGATCGAGATCCGCCCCACGGCCGACCAGATCGACAACCTGATCGGCGAGATCGAGATCCGGGCCGAAAAGGACCAACGGGTGCTTGTAACGACGCTCACCAAACGGATGGCCGAAGAGCTGACTCGCTATTTCGAGAAGGTGGGGATCCGTTGCCGCTACATCCACTCGGACGTCGACACGCTCGAACGGATCGAGATCATGGACGACCTGCGCGCCGGGCGGTTCGACGTGCTGGTGGGGGTCAACCTGCTGCGCGAGGGGCTGGACCTGCCGGAGGTCTCGCTGGTGGCGATCATGGACGCCGACAAGGAGGGGTTCCTACGCTCGGCGCGGTCGCTGACTCAGACGGCCGGACGGGCGGCGCGGCACCTCGAAGGACGGGTCATCATGTACGCGGACAAGATCACGGACTCGATGCGTCAGACGATCGACGAGACGGAGCGGCGGCGCGAAAAGCAAATGAACTACAACCTCTCGCACGGCATCACGCCGCAGGCGGTCCACAAGATGAGCAAATCGACCCTCGGAGAGGGATCTCCGTTGGCGGCTTCGCTTCCGTCGGCCCGGGTGGCGGCGGCAGCGGAGACGACGATCGTGCGACCGCTCGGCAAGGCTCCGGCTTCGGAAGGAGGGGTGGTCTACGATCTGGAGGCTCCGTTGTCGATGGTGGCGGATCCGGTGCTGGAGTACATCTCGGCCACGGACCTCGAAAACGCCATCGCGCAGGCTCGTCAAATGATGGAGCAAGCGGCCAAAGAGTTGGACTTTATGGCGGCGGCTCGCTATCGCGACGAGATGTTCGCTCTCCAACAGAAACAAACGGCCTTGGCCGGAGGATCGGGTAAGGTCTCGCCGTCGATCCGTGGCGGGTCTGAGACTATGCCGGCGACGGGGACCGGTCGGGGCCGGGAATCGAAAGCGGGGGTAGGTAAATCCCGAAAACGCACGAAAATCCTGTAACGGCCAGAGATTGTTTTTGTGAACGGCTGCATCTTTTGTTTGGACTTTCCGTGCTGTTGACTACGGCAGCCTCTCTCCCTTTAGGCGTGCGCGCGGTCAGAGAATGTTTTTTAGAATGGTAAAGCGAAGCGCATCATCGCCCGGCGGTTTTTGTAGGGGTTTTGCGAAGTGCTGTTGACTCCGGCAGCCCACTGCCCGCCGCGGGCACGCGGGGCCCGGCCGGCCCGAGGGCAGTCAGACACGGTTTCTCTTTGAGAAGATTCCCGCGCGCACGCCTAAAAGGCGAAATCACTCGATAAACGAAGAGTTTATCGAGAATGATTTCGCAGGCGCGCGGACAAATCCGGTTTTGGCTGATTCGGGCCGAAGCCAGCGGAGGCGCAAGTGAGCTTAGCGAACGTTGCGGCCTTCCGCCGGGGGTGGCGTCGGCCGTCATGGTGAGATCGCAAAGGATTCCCGCGGGCGACGATTTTCGGAGCGATTCGACTTGCAGATCGACAGACGCCGGCGGAAGTGTTCCGGGCAAACTCCAGTCTTCGAGTGCCGACCGGCACCGGGTCGGTCGCCCGGCGGGAACGCAACGAGCACCGCCAAGTTGCGGGCCCGGCCGTTGGGCGGCGGCTGGCCCGCGCGCCTGCGGCGTGGTTTGCGGCGAATCTTCATGAATCGCCTGACACGCGGGCAAAGAAGTTTTGGAATAAAAAGGGCCGCAGCCAGCGGAGGGGACGCTTCGAGCATAGCGAGAAATTGCGGCCCTCCGCCGGGGGTGGCTTCGGCCCGTCATAGGGAGATCTCGGAGTAAAGCGGGCGACGGGCAGAGCCTTTCTGAGCAAATCCAATTTTCAAGCGGCACCGGGTCAGCCGCCCGGCGGAACGTCCACGAGCGGAGCGCAGTGGCGAGCCAGCCGATGGGCGGCGGCTGGCCCGCGCGATATGCGATCGCGGTTGTCGGCGATGTTCTGGAGATTGTAATAAAGAAAGGGGATTGCCCAGGGGACGGAGCCATTCGTTGGAGCCAAGTTCAGCACCCTACTTTTTCCCAATAACAAAATGCGGCTCGAGCGGATTAGAGGAAATACATCAACTTCCCCCGAGCGGGAGATTTCCCCCGGCGGAAGTGTTCCGAGCAAACTCCAGCCTTCGAGTGCCGAGCAGAACCGGTGCCGAAAATAAATTACAGCTCCTCCGCCTGGTCGACCGAGACCGACTCGGCCGCGCGACCCAAATCGCGACACGCCGACGCCACTCCCAACAGAACGATTCCCGCCAGCGGCTTGTAATCCGCCTCGTCGACGGCCGCACGCAACTGTTCGTCGTTCAGACCGTCGCTCAACTCACCGATCTGTCGCCCGACCTCTCGGGCCCGTTCGACACCCTCGTCCGTCGGCGAGTCCAGATTCGTTACCATCAGGTACAGAGCCTCTCCCGTCAATCCGAGCAACGTCTCCAACCGCTCCCGCAGTTCTTGATTGAACCACAGATCGTGCTCTTTCTTGAGTCCGAACGCCCGCGCCAGTCGCACATTGCTTTTTCCGATCCGTTCGATCCGCGAGATGGCGCGGAACAAGATCTGCAACCGTCGAGTTGTTCGTTCGCTGTTGTCCTGCGCGGTGATCCGCGCGAGGAAAGAGACCGTCTCCCGCTCGACCCGTTCCGTAATGCGGTCGTATTTTTCGACCCGTTCGTACACCGCTCGGAACTCCTGCACCTGGGCGATCGAACCCAGCGACCGAGCCATATCGAACATCCGGAACACCCGTTTGGCCTGGTTCGCCACCTCGTTGTGGGCCTGTATCAACGCCAGTTCGGGCGAGGAGAGCATCCCCGACTCGAGCGTCAGGAGTCTGCGTCGGGTTTCGTCCGGCCGGCGAGGCACCAGCCAGGTTACCAGCCTCATGAACTGCGGAATGAAGCCGACGCACAGGAGGATGTTCACGAAGTTGAACCCCGTGTGGAACATAGCCAGCATCAGCGGCATGGCCGCCGCTCCGGAGAGTCCCGTTCCCGCGAACAGGGCGACGATTCCCCGCACGATCCACGGCAGCAGCGGCACGGCCCAAAGCAATCCCGCCACGTTGAACAGCGTATGGAAAAACGCGGCCCTCCGCGCCGAAGTATTCGCGGCGATAGCCGCCCAATTGGCCGTGAGAGTAGTCCCGAGGTTCTCGCCGAGAACCATCGCCGCCCCCGCCTCGAACGGAATCCAGCCGCTCTGACACAGGATGATCGTCAGCACGATCGTCGCGCTGGAAGACTGCAACACGGCCGTCAGCGCCACGCCGATCAAGAGGAACAACGACACCGACAGGTAGCCCAGATCGGCATAAGCCGTCAGCACGCGAAAGAGTCCGGTATGCAGAGCGATCGCGCTCATGGCCGACTGCAAGACGGCGAGGCCGAAAAGCATCAGAGCGAATCCGATCAACGCATCGCCCATCGTTCGATAGCGGTCCCGGCGGAGCAGCACGAAAGCGAAACCCAGTCCGATAAGCGGGATCGAGATGACGGAAAAGTCGAACGTAAAACCGAACAGGGCCAGAATCCAGGCCGTGGCTGTGGTCCCAAGGTTGGCGCCCATCATCATCCCGATGGCCTGCCTCAGGTTGACGATCCCGGCATTCACGAACCCCACGATCATCACCGTAACGGCGCTCGAAGACTGCACGGTGGCCGTAACCGCAGCGGTCGAGGCGATCTGTGCGGTCGGGGTCGCGACCATCCGTCCCATCGTGCGCCTCAACCGCCCTCCGGCGGCACGCTGCAACGCTTCGCTCATGAGCTTCATCCCGTACAGGAAGAGCCCCAGCGAACCGACGATATTGAGAATACGTATGAGAATCTCCATAGGTTTAGCGAGGTGTGGTTTCGACAAAAATACGATTTTCCGCCCGTTTTCTTCCGTCCGCGCCCGCACCAACGACCTGCAAAAATAGAAAGAGCTGCCTCGCTCCGGAAACCCGGGAGAGACAGCTCGAAAAAACAAGAAAAGAGGTCCCCGCCTCAACGAAACTTACTCCGCCGCCGGCCTCCTCGAAATCAACTGCTCCGCGCAGGACGTACGAACCAGTGCCGCGTGCGATGGCGACGGTTCGCGCGACTCTTCGTACCCGATTCGGCAACAAATCACAAATCTAGCCCGCGCTTGACCCTTTTAAGCGAACCGCGACCTCCGGTCGCGCGGGCCGAACGCCTCCCCTCGGGAGGAACGCACTGCGTCTTTTATGGGCAGCCTCTACCACTAAACAATCCCGGGCGTCCGACCCATTTTAATTACGAAAAACTACAACTCGCAAAGAATCGCGCTCTACGAGCGCGCGGATCGCCGCTACCCCAAGCGGCAGGACGGTGCCGCTCGGCACTCGAAAACTGGAGTTTGCTCGGAAAAGCTCCGCTGGCTCCGGCCCTGTTCGCCATTCTCCCGAAACAAACCACGCCCAAAGGGCGTGCGGGTCGCCGCCTCCCCACGCGGCGGAACGCAACTTTTTTCATCGCTGGCGCGACGGTTGCGTTCCTTGCAGGCGGCGACCCAAACCGTGTTTGCCCGCGCGCCGGCGAAATTCATCCGTTTCAATTTTCATTGAAACGGCGTATTTCGCTTCTTAGGCGTGGCACGGTGCCGCTCGGCACGCGAAAACTGGAGTTTGCTCGGCAACATGCAAGAACTGCGCTCCCGCGCGGGGCCGCGTGCTCGCGGCGAGCCGGCGATACTGCGTATCGCTATAACAATCTCAGAAAACCCAACAACAGACTGTGCATCACTATGCCGTTCTAAAAACAGTCTCCGACCTCTCCAGCGAATTTTTCCCGCCATCTTACCTGGACGGCAAATTTTCTATCGGTTGAGTCTTTCGTCTGAAGCTCTGCCTCAGCCAGCGCGGCAGGATCAAGGCACCCATCACCAAATACGGGTAGTAGGTTACGAGCCGCCACAAAAGAGCGATCACCGCCGCCGTTCCCACCTGGATCGAGGCGTCGACCGGGATCACATCGTTCAGAAAATGGGTGAAGACGTACTCCGCAAACCCGCTACCGCCCGGAGTCGGCGCCACCAGCATCATGATCCACATGGCCAGCTGTCGCGCAAAAACCAAGAACTGGTCGCTCAGCGCGAAGAAAGCCATGAAAAGCGCATTGGCCACTAAGTAGCGCGAACTCCAGGAGAGGAACGTAGCGGCAAACGACTTGACCCAGAACATCGGTCTGTAGCGTCGTATCTCGACCGCGCTCCGGACGATATCCGCCCCGGCCCGGACCGCACCCGCCCGCCAGCGGCGCAGCACCGGCAACGAGAAGAGCTTAACGATCAGCCACCGCAACCCCAGCGGATTGAAGAACAGCCCGTAGCTCAGCAACAAAAGGTAAGCGAGTTTGACGCCGTATCCGATCGCGGCGAAGAGCATCAGTTCGTGCCCCATAGGTCCGGCGAAGAGTCGGTCGCCGCCCACGATGAAGAAGACGATCGGAAAGATGAGAGCAAAATACAACTCGTCGAAAAACGACGTGAGCATGACGATCGCCGCACTCCGCCCCACGGGCAGCCCCTCCTTGTGGACGAAGACGACCGCCACACCGGTCCCCCCGATGGCCGACGGCGTAACGGCCGAGGTAAATTCCCAGAGCATAATGATCCGGAAAGCCTGTCGCCAGCCGAGTTCGCCTCGGCTGAACAAGCGAATCCGGACGATGTAGCCCAGGTCCCGGCCCACCATGAAGAGGAAAGCGAGCAGAATAAAAAGCAGGGCATGCCCCGTGAAGCGGACATGTCGGAAGATGGCGGGATCGAAGTCGCGAGCGATCATCCAGGCCACGAGTCCCAGCCCCAGCAGGACGGGCAGAGCGATTTTCCACCATCGGACACGACCGACAGGATTGTTTTCCATGAGAAAAGAGTTACGCGTTGCACGAACCGGCATGAAACGTTAGAAGTTTCTCTCCGACCACGTGTCCGCAAAGATACGACTTCCGGTCCGAATCGCCAGCAGGTCCACCGTTCAGCGGCCTCCCTCCTGTCAAGTTCTGTTTTCCTTTTTCATCGGGTCGCTCCAGAACTCGACCCGTTTAGCGAGATCAATCCTATCCCGACCGAGATTCACACGGTCGAACTCGTGGAACAAAGTAGATGGTACTTTCTGGGGTTCTCACCCCATGGCCGGCGAAACCGGGCGAGTGGAGCCTTTCGGCTAAGAAAATCAGCGAACTACAAACAAAAAAGCCGCCAAGAAGAACCACTCGGACGGCTTTTATCAAGAAAGAGAAAAAAATCAGACCGAAATCGGCGCCTTGATTCCCGGCCACGGATCGTACCCTTCGAGCGTAAAGTCTTCGTACTTGAAATCGAAAATATCCCGGATTGCAGCATTGATCCGCATGGTAGGCAATGTCCGTGGCGTGCGCGCGAGTTGTGTTTCGACCTGTTCCAGGTGGTTCAGGTAGATGTGCGTGTCGCCGAGGGTGTGGACGAACTCGCCCGGTTCGAGCCCGACCACCTGCGCCATCATCATCGTCAGCAAGGCGTACGAGGCGATGTTGAACGGCACGCCTAAGAACAGATCCGCCGACCGCTGGTAGAGCTGGCAACTCAGTTTTCCGTCCGCCACGTAGAACTGAAACAGGGCGTGGCACGGTGGTAAAGCCATGTTCGGAATGTCGGCCACGTTCCATGCCGAGACGATATGCCGCCGACTGTCCGGGTTGTTCCGCAGCGAGTCGACCAATTGAGCGATCTGATCCACGTGTCCGCCCGCGGGGGTCGGCCAGCTGCGCCACTGGTAGCCGTACACATGTCCCAGGTCGCCCGTCTCCGGATCGGCCCACTCGTCCCAGATCGTAACCCCATTGTCGTTCAGATATCGGATATTGGTATCGCCGCTCAGGAACCAAAGCAGTTCGTGAATGATCGACCGCAGGTGCAGCTTTTTGGTCGTCAGGCACGGGAAACCTGCACTCAGGTCGAACCGCATCTGATGGCCGAAAACGCTGATCGTTCCGGTCCCCGTCCGGTCGCTTTTCCGGATGCCGTGGTCGCGGACGAGCCGCAGTAGGTCCAGGTATTGTCGCATTATCGAGACTTGTCGCGTTGTGTGGGTGAATTAAAGGTTATACCGCTCGGGAGGAGAGGAGCTACTGGAAAAATTCGTCTCCGCCCTCTTCCGAGTTGTCGATGTTCGTCGGCAGGATCGCTTGTTGCGGGTCGCAGTTGTATTTCACCACGCCGATCGGTTCGAGAAAGCGGTCGCTCATACCGATCCCCAGCGACTTATCCTTGTAGACCTTCGTCATGAAGAGACCGAAGATCGGCAGCGCCACCCGCGAACCGTCCGATCCGCTCAGCAAGTGGGTCGCGGGGTCCTCGCCGCCGACCCACGTCCCTGCCACCACCTGAGGCGTAACCCCCATGAACCAAGCGTCGGCACTGTTATTCGTCGTTCCGGTCTTGCCGCCTATCTCGCCGGTGAAGTTGAATTGATAACGAAGTCGACCGGCGGTTCCGGCGGTTACGACCCGTTTCAGCATGTCGAGCATCGTGTAGGCGGTCTGTTCGCTAATCGCGTCATGGGTCTGCGGCGAGAACGATGCCAATACGTTCCCCTGTTTGTCCTCGATTCGGGTTACGAAGATCGGTTCGGTATGCACCCCGCGGTTGGCAAACGTGCTGAACGCTCCCGCCATCTCGAAGACCGACACTTGGGGCGTCCCGAGACACAGCGCATAGACCGGATCGATATAGCTGTCGACCCCGATCTTATGGATCATGTCGGCCACCGCCTGCGGCTGCGCCTGCTTCATGATCCAGGCCGAATAGTTGTTGCGACTATTGGCCAGCCCCCAGTAGAGCGGATGCAGCTCGCCCTCCTGAGCCACGTTCCCGGCCTCTTTGGGCGACCAGGGTCCCTGGACAGTCTCGATCGTTACGGGCGAATTGGGTACGAGCGTACAAGGGTTGTACCCCAGCATGTCGAACGCGAAGGTATAGATGAAGGGTTTGATGGTCGATCCGACCTGTCGTTTCCCCTGCCGCACCATGTCGTACTTGAAGTTGCGGAAGTTGCTCCCGCCGACATAAGCCTTCACGTAGCCCGTCGCCGGATCCATAGCCATAAACCCGGCCCGGAGGAACGATTTCATGTGAAGGATCGAGTCGCGCGGCGAGAGGGTCGTATCCCGGTCGCCCCGGTAGGTGAAGACGCTCATCCGGATCGGTTTGTCGAACTCGGCCAGGATCCGCTCTTCGCTCATTCCGGCCTGTTTCATCGCGATCCCGCGGTCGCTCTGCAAAATCGAACGACGCATGATCTTCTCCTGTTCGGATTTCGGGATGCTGTAGAAGATCGTCTTGTGAGCCTTTCGCTGTTTGTCGAAGAGCGGTTGAATGTTCCCCGACAGGTGCTCGAGCACCGCCTCTTCGGCATACCGCTGCATCCGGGAATCGATCGTCGTATAGATCTTCAGCCCGTCTTTGTACAGGTTGTACGGCGTCCCGTCGGCTTTCGTATTCTTGTTGCACCACCCGTACAACGGATCGTTCTGCCAACGTTTCATCTCCTGGTCGTAGTCCCAGTCGGTAAGGAACTGGCGCCGTTTCGGTTCGTCGGCGGTCATATACAGCCGCAGCATCTCCCGGAAATAGGTCGCCGCCCCTTCGTTGTGCGATACGGGGTGATAGTCCAGTTCGATCGGCTTGGCGGTCAGGGTCCGGACTTCGTCTTTGCTCAGAAACCCGGCGCTTCCCATCCGTTCCAGCACGGTATTCCGCCGCTTGAGCGCCCGCTCGGGATTCCGCTTCGGGCTGTATCGGCTCGGCGCGTTCACCACCCCCACCAGCATCGCCGCCTCTTCCGGTGTCAACGCATCCGGGGTCTTGTTGAAGAAGGTCGCTGAAGCGGACTTGATCCCGAAAGCATTGGAACCGTACTCTACAGTATTGAGGTACATGGCCATGATCTCCTCTTTCGTGTAGTTGTGTTCCAACATCACGGCCGTGATCCACTCCTTGAGCTTGGCGATGACGAGTTTCCCGGCTTTCGCCACCCCGGAGCTATGCGTGGTGTCGCGCGGATAGAGGTTCTTGGCCAGCTGTTGGCTGATCGTCGACCCCCCGCCCTGTCCGCGATCGCCGAGCAAAACGGTCTTGATCCCCACACGAGCCAATCCCTGGAAGTCGATCCCGGAGTGGCTGTAAAACCGCGCGTCTTCGGTCGCCACCAAAGCGGCCACCAGGTTCGGCGACAGGTCGCCATAATCGACGTACGACCGGTTCTCGATAAAGAAGCTCCCGATATTCCGTCCGTCGGACGAAATCACCTCCGTAGCCAGGTTGCTGCGCGGATTCTCCAGCTCCTCGAACGTGGGCAGCTGCCCGAACACACCAAAACCGATCAGCAACAACAAAATCCCCAATATCGCCGGAGGGGCGATCAATATGCTCCAGAACACGACCGTGATCCGGCGGTGGTGAGCCGGATCGCTCACATAATTACGTATTTTCGATAAGGTCTTCCAAGCCATTGCGATTCCTCCGTTAATTCTTCCGCAAAGGTAAAACTTTTTAATCGTCTGTTCGATCCGTATCGTGTTCTTTGGCGGTTTCTCTGTGTCTTGCCGGGATGTGTCGGGGGTGGCGGTTGTCGGATTGCCCGTCGGCGCGGGGCCGGAGGTTGTTTTCGGAACGTTGTAGCGAAGCGCAGTATCTTTTGTTGGGGTTTTCAGTACAGGTTTAAGCGATGCTGCGCATCGCTCGCCCGCCGCGGTCACGCGGGGCCTGCCCGGCCCGAGGGCAGTCAGACACGGTCTCGTCGCCCGCCCGCATTAATGGAGAATTTCAAAAGTTTCGCACTTGGCGAAATCTTTATGAAATTCTCGCGGGCGACGATTTTCGGAGTGATTTGACTTGCAGATCGACCGACGCCGGCGGAGCAGCCAGTGAACGAAGTGAACGTTGCGGCCCTCCGCCTGGGGTGGCGGCGATCCGCGCAATCTACGATTGCGGTTTATGTCGAGTAGTGTTGCCAGTCAGGGAGGTGTTCGAACCGCACGCCCTTCGGGCGCGATTCATTGTGAAGAATAAGTACATTCTTGCCTATTGCGATTCGCGTGCCCTTTGGTCGCGGTTGGTTGCGAGATGCAGCTTGTTTCGGTGTTAAAAGGACCGCAGCCCGCGGAGCGGCCGAATGAGCGTAGCGAAAGTTCGGCCCGCCGCCGGGGGAGGGCTGCGGGCCGAGCGATCTGTGATCGCGATTCATTGCGAGTAGTCTTTTTCGTAGTTCAAAGGCCCGGAGCCAGCGCGGGATGCTTGCAGCCCGTCGCAAGGGGTGGCT
>JAIDFC010000057.1 GCA_029054535.1 Rikenella sp.
GTCCCACGCCCCGCCATGTTCGTAGCGATCGTAACCTGCCCCGCACGCCCCGCCTCGGCGACGATCTGCGCCTCGAGCTGGTGTTGCTTGGCATTGAGGACGTTATGCTTGATCCCCCTGAGTTTGAGCATCTTAGACAAGAGTTCCGAAATCTCGACCGAAGTGGTCCCCACCAGCACCGGACGACCCTCGCCCACCAACCGCACAATCTCCTCGATCACCGCCGCATACTTTTCCCGCTTGGTCTTGTAAATCAAGTCCTGGAAATCTTTCCGCACCACCGGCCGGTTGGTCGGAATAACGATCACGTCCAGCTTGTAGATATTCCACAATTCCGACGCCTCGGTCTCGGCCGTCCCGGTCATCCCGCTGAGCTTGTGGTACATCCGGAAATAGTTCTGGAGCGTAATCGTCGCGAACGTCTGCGTCGCCGCCTCGACCTTGACCCGCTCCTTCGCCTCGATCGCCTGGTGCAGCCCGTCCGAATACCTCCGCCCGTCCAAGATACGCCCTGTCTGCTCGTCCACGATCTTCACCTTGTTGTCCATCACCACATACTCGGTATCCTTTTCGAACAGCGCATAGGCCTTCAAAAGCTGATGCACCGTATGCACCCGCTCCGACTTGAGCGCATATTCCGACAGCAGCTTATCCTTCGCCGCCATCCGCTCTTCGACCGTCATGTCATTTCGCTCCAAGGTCGCAATCTCGCTCCCGATGTCCGGCAGAATAAAGAACCGCTTGTCGTTGATGTTCCCCGACAGCGCATCGTGCCCCTTGTCCGTGAGTTCGACACTGTGCAACTTCTCGTCGATGATGAAATAGAGGTCGTCCGTAACCTCGTGCATCCGCTTGCTGTTGTCCTGCATGTAGAAGTTTTCGGTCTTCTGCATGAGCGCCTTCATCCCCGGTTCGGAGAGGAATTTGATGAGCGGCTTGTACTTCGGCAACCCCTTATGCACCCGCAGCAAGAGGATCCCCCCCCGCTGTTCATCTCCCTCGGCGATGACCTTCTTGGCCTCCGCCAAGAGAGAGGTACACAAATTCCGCTGCAAATTATACAGCGTCTCGACCTGCCCCCTGTACTCCTCGAACAGCTGATCCTCCCCTCTGGGCACCGGCCCCGAAATGATGAGCGGCGTCCGGGCGTCGTCGATCAGCACCGAGTCGACCTCGTCGACAATCGCATAATGGTGCTCCCGCTGCACCAAATCCCCCGGTTCGATCGCCATGTTGTCCCGCAGGTAGTCGAACCCGAACTCGTTATTGGTCCCGAACGTAATGTCGCAGTTATACGCAGCCCGTCGCGCATCGCTGTTAGGTTGGTGTTTGTCGATACAATCGACCGTCAATCCGTGAAACTGGTACAACGGCCCCATCCACTCCGAGTCGCGCCGCGCCAGGTAGTCATTGACCGTAACGACATGCACCCCCTTACCGGCCAAAGCGTTGAGAAACACCGGCAACGTCGCCACCAGCGTTTTCCCCTCGCCCGTGGCCATCTCGGCCACATTCCCCTTGTGGAGCGCCACCCCGCCGAACAGCTGCACATCATAATGGACCATATCCCACTTGACCTCCGTCCCTCCGGCCAGCCAATGGTTTCGATAGATAGCCCGCTCCCCGTCGATGGTAACGAAATCGGCCCCTTTCGCCGCCAACTCCCGGTCGGCTTCCGTCGCGGTAACGATAATGGTCCCCTCGCCGCCCTCCTGTCCCGCCTGCGCGAACCGCCGCGCGGTATCCTTGACAATCGCGAACACTTCGGGCAAAATCTCATCCAACACCTGCTCGATGGTCTCGTTGACATGCTTCCTGAGCCGATCGATCTCGGTCCCGATCTGCTCCTTCTCCACAATCTCGACCTCCGCCTCCTCCATCCTGGCCTTGAGCTGCGCGATCCGCTCCTCGTCCTCCCTGATCCGCTCGCGAATCAAAGCCTTGAACCCGCTCACCCGTTCCCTCAACTCGTCGTCCGAGAGTCGCTCGATCTCCGGCCCCACGGCCAGAATCCGATCCACATACGGCTGAATCGCCTTCCGGTCCTTATCCGCTTTGCTGCCGAAAAACAGCTTCAACAAACTGGCTGTAACACTCATAGTTATCTGAAAAACTTGTTTATTCCTCGACTTTGAAAGTACCAAAGATAGCAATAATTGTGCTAATCCGTTCGCTTTCGCCCCGGAAAGTTTCCTGAACCCGAACCGTGCACGGTACAACCTGCCTCCGAATACGCTATCTTTGTTTCTCAAAAATGTACTATTTATACGCCCCGTGTTTGGCTACTGTACGGTACCGTACTTTTTGACTCCGTCTTCCTCGCGCTACCTCGGCATAGTCCGCAAGCGGTCTCTGCTCTCGGAACGCTACTCGGTTCTGAAGAAAAAGTACCAAAAAGACTTCCGGCGATACTGCGTATCGCATGGGCTGCCGTAGTCAAGAGCCCTGAGGACTTATTATTGGGGCGGGGCAATAGCGGGCTATAACGCGAATTAAAAATCAAGCCCGCTATTGCTCCCGGCCCAAAGTAAACCGAGACTATTCACTAAGAACGGTCATGGAATGCGTTAGCATTCCCGAAAGTTTTTTCGGTTCCTTTTGTTCACAAAAGGAACAGTACCATCCCGTCGCTAAAGAACAGACATAATAGTACGTATATTTCAAGACAACGATGAAGAACGAAGAACGAGGATTTACGACCACCGTTTTGAGCGTAGCTTGCGGAAAGAGCGACCCGCACGGGGCCTTGAACGTTCCGGTTTACCAGACCGCGGCTTACGAGTTTGCGAGCGCCGAGGCGATGGAGTCGGCTTTTACGGGTCGGACGCCCGACCACGCCTATTCGCGGATCACGAACCCGACGGTGGAGCATTTCGAGGAGAGCGTGCGCCAGGCGACCGGGGCATTGAGCGTAACGGCGCTCAATTCGGGGATGGCCGCGATCTCGAATCTGTTTCTGACGCTCGGCCGGTCGGGGGCCAACGTGGTAACGTCTCCGCACCTGTTCGGGAACACCTATTCACTGTTGGCGTCGACGCTCCGGGAGTTCGGCGTCGAGACACGGTTTGCCGACATGACCGACCCGGCGGCGGTGGCGGCGGCGATCGACAGCGAAACGTGCGCGGTATTCCTGGAGACCATCACCAACCCGCAGATGGAGGTGGCCGATTTGTCGGCCTTGGCGGCTGTTTGCCAGGCGGCGGGGACTCCGTTGGTGGCCGACACGACGATCGTACCGTTCCATGCGTTCCACGCCCGGGATTTCGGGATCGACCTGGAGGTCGTCTCGAGCACGAAATACCTGTCGGGCGGAGCTACGAGCCTGGGCGGCCTGTTGATCGACTACGGGCGGTTCGACTGGAGCCGCAACCCGAAACTGGCCCGTTCGGCCGAGACCTACGGCGTGCAACCGCACGAGGCGTTCACAGCCAAGCTCCGGCGCGAGATCCATCGCAATCTGGGGGCTTATATGACGCCCCAGGTGGCTTACCAGCAGATGCTCGGGCTGGAGACCCTGGAGGTTCGTTATGCCCGGGTTTCACAGACGACGTTGGAGGTGGCACAGGCATTATCCTCCGGAGAGTTTCGTGGGATCGTTTCGGTGAACTACCCGGGTTTGCCTTCGAACCGGTTCCACGCGGTGGCGACGCGCCAGTTCGGCACGGCACCGGGAGCGATGCTGACGTTCGACCTGGCTTCGCAGGCAGCTTGCTACGCCTTCATGAATCGGCTCCGGCTGATTCGCCGGGCGACGAACCTGTTCGACAACAAATCGTTGGCAATCCATCCGTGGAGCACGATTTTCGGCACGTTCAGCGAAGAGGCGCGCCGGTCGATGGACATTTCGCCGTGCACGATCCGGCTTTCGGTGGGTTTGGAAGATGCGGCGGACCTGCAGTCAGACATCCGCCAGGCACTGAGTTAGAAAACTGGATTTCAACGAGATAACAATTCGACACCTATATTTTTGTTCAAAATTATAGTTTGAGAGTTGCGTGTTCATTTTTTTTGTCTACCTTTGTGGGCGTTGAATTGCTGTTGTAGCTCAGTGGTAGAGCACTTCCTTGGTAAGGAAGAGGTCCCGAGTTCAATCCTCGGCAACAGCTCGAACAAAAGTTCTTTTTGGGGTGCATCGGCAAGGCCCGTCGGGCCTTTTGTGGTGAGGATTATCTTTTTCGGCAAGTCGACTTGTCGAAATAAGATGAGCCGCAGCACAAGATTCGGAGAATCTACGAAAACGACAAAAGAACTTTTGGCGAGCGCATAGAGGATAACGACCCGTAATCCTCGGCACAGCTCGAACGCAGAGGGGGGGGCTTGAGTAGTGGAAATATATATTGCGGAAATAGCTCAGTTGGTAGAGCACAACCTTGCCAAGGTTGGGGTCGCGAGTTCGAGTCTCGTTTTCCGCTCACGAAGGCAGTCAGAAATGACTGTCTTTTTTGTTTGAAAGAAAACCGAGACTTCGGCGAGCGAACTCAAGGCCCCCTTGAGGGGGATCGGGGGTGAGAGACACCGGCGCGAGAGTCCCCGCGCGGAGCGTGGGTTCGAGTCTCGTTTTCCGCTCGAGATGGACGCTCGATAATCAATAGATTATCGAGCGTTTTTTATTCGAAAAATTTTAAAAGAGCGGAGGTTATCCCCACCTCGCAACGCTCGAACCATCAAGTCAGGGAAAAAGGCTCAGAGATCCCGAAAAAAGGTCTAAGAAAGCTTCGTGAATAGCCGCTTGCCTCGTTCCCCGTCTCCGCCTTCCCCCCACCCCTGAGAGGATACCAAAACAGCCGGGGCGCTCGCGGGTAAAAATATCCGCGAGCGCCCCGAACCGTCTACCTAACAACCCCATCGCCGCAACGAAAGAGCTGCAACTTACCTTATAACAAGCCCCTACTTCGCCGCATCGGTCATGGCCGCCTGAGCAGCAGCCGCTTCCTGAGCCGCATCGTAGTGCATCGCCGCATAGCGTTTATAGCTGTTATACCGCCACTTGGCATTCTCTTCCGACGCGTCGAACAACTCCTGCGCCTCCTGCGGGAAAGCCTTCAAGAGCGAAGTATAGCGCACCTCCTGGTGTATAAACTCCTGGAATTTCGACCAATCCGGTTCTTTGGAGTCGAGCGTGAACGGATTTTTCCCTTCGCGTTCCAAGAGCGGATTGAATCGCCACAGGTGCCAGTAACCGCACTCCACCGCCCGTTTTTCGGTGATCTGCGAAACGCCCATCCCGTTTTTGTTCCCGTGGTTGATACACGGCGCGTAGGCAATAATCAAGGACGGTCCCGGGAACGCCTCTGCTTCCTTGAGCGCCTGGAGGTACTGGTTATGGTTTGCCCCCATCGCTACCTGCGCCACATAGACATACCCGTAAGTCATCGCCATCGCCCCCAGGTCCTTCTTCCGGATCCGTTTACCCGACGAAGCGAACTTAGCCACCGCCCCGACCGGCGTAGCTTTCGACGACTGACCGCCCGTATTGGAATACACCTCGGTATCCAGCACCAGCACGTTGACATCCTCGCCCGACGCCAACACGTGATCCAACCCACCGTATCCGATATCGTACGCCCAACCGTCGCCCCCGAAGATCCACTGCGATTTCTTGATCAAGTATTGCTTGAGTTCTGCAATCTGCTTGCAGTAATCGCACCCGCACGCCTCAACGAGCGGCAAGAGTTTCGCCGTCGCCTGTTGCGACGCCGCCGCGTTGTCCTTGCCGTCGATCCACTCCTGCATGGCCGCCTTGAGTTCCGCAGAACAATCCGCACAATTCGCAATCGCGTCGGTCATGATCTGTTTCAGCCGGTCGCGCATTTTTTCGACCGCGATGTGAATCCCGAGGCCGAATTCCGCATTATCCTCGAACAGCGAGTTGGCCCAAGCCGGTCCATGCCCCGACGCCAAGTCCTTGCAATACGGCGTCGACGGCGCCGACCCCCCGTAGATCGACGAACACCCTGTGGCATTGGCCACCATCATCCGTTCGCCGAAGAGTTGGGTAATGGCCTTGATGTACGGCGTTTCGCCACACCCCGCACACGCCCCCGAGAACTCGAACAACGGCTGCGCGAACTGCAGATTCTTGACCGTCTGGGTCTTGTCCGCCACCGTCGACTTGTAGCCGACCTTGCCGTGCAAGTACTCCCACCGCGGTTCCTCTTCGGCCAAGAGGGTCTCCATCGGCTCCATCACCAGCGCCTTGGCTTTCGGTGCCGGACAGATGTTGGCGCAATTCCCACACCCGGTACAATCCAACGGCGAGACCTGAATCTTGAACTTGTACTCTTTGAATGTCCCGATCCCCTGCACCATCGGCATCCCCGCCGGCGCCGCAGCCGCCTCAGCTTCGGTCATCAGGAACGGCCGGATCGCCGCGTGAGGACACACATAAGCACACTGGTTACACTGGATACAGTTTTCCGCTTTCCACGCCGGAATCATGGCCGCAATCCCCCGCTTTTCGAACGCGGCGGTCCCAGCTTCCCAAGTCCCGTCTTCGCGTCCCACGAAAGTGGAAACCGGCAGATCGTCCCCCGCCAACGCATTGATCGGGTCTACAATCTTCGAGATGAACTCCGGCCGCGACGGATCGGCAGCCTTCGCCGCAACGGTAATCGACGCCCATTCGGCCGGCACTTCGACCTTCACGACATTCTTGCCCCCCGCATCGACCGCCGCATAGTTTTTGTTGACGATATCCTCGCCCTTCTTCCCGTACGACTTGTAGATCGCTTTCTTCATCTCCTCGACCGCCTGCTCGTACGGAATCACTTCACTGACCTTGAAGAAAGCCGACTGCATGATGGTATTGGTCCTCGACCCGAGGCCCAGTTCCGCAGCGATCTTCGTCGCATTGATTATGTAGAAATTGATATGATGTTCCGCCAAATAGCGTTTCATATCGTCCGGCAGGTGGTTTTTGGTAGTCTCCTCATCCCACACGGCATTCAGCAGGAAAGTCCCCCCGTCCTTAAGTCCCTTGAGGAGGTCGTATTTCCCCAGGTACGACGGCACGTGGCACGCCACGAAATTCGGCGTCGTAACCAAATAAGTGGAACGAATCGGCCGATCGCCGAAACGCAAGTGCGAGCTGGTATACCCCCCCGACTTCTTCGAGTCGTACGAGAAATATGCCTGGCAATACTTATCCGTCGCCCCGCCGATAATCTTAATGGAGTTCTTATTGGCCCCCACGGTCCCGTCGGACCCCAGCCCGATAAACCGGGCCTCATACGTGGAAGCATCCCCGGCCGCCACCTCTTCGCCCACCGGCAGCGACTTGAAGGTAACGTCGTCCACGATCCCGACCGTGAACTGGTTTTTCGGTTCGTTCTGCGCCAAGTTTTCGTAAACGGCGATCATCTGCGCCGGCGTGGTGTCCTTCGACGACAAGCCATACCGCCCCCCGATAACGAGCGGCCGTTCGTTTTCCGGCATCGCGTAGTAGATCTCGCGCACATCCAGGTACAACGGATCGCCATTGGCCCCCGGCTCCTTGGTGCGGTCGAGCACGCAAATCCGTTCGGCCGTCTTCGGCACCGCCTGCAAGAAGTATTTCGCACTGAACGGCCGGTACAAATGCACCGACACCAGCCCCACCTTCTTCCCCTTCGCGCGCAGCATGTCGATGACCTCCTTAATAGTCTCCGTAACACTGCCCATCGCAATCACCACATCCGTCGCCTCCGGATCGCCATAGTAGTTGAACGGATGGTACTCCCGCCCGGTAATGGCCGAGATTTTCCCCATATAGTCATTGACCATATCCGGCACGGCATCGTAGAACCGATTAGCCGCCTCCCTGCTCTGGAAGTAGATATCCGGATTCTGCGCCGTCCCGCGCGTAACGGGATGCTCCGGATTCAAAGCCCGTTCGCGGAAGGCCCGCAGAGCGTCCATATCGATCAGCGACTTGAGAGCGTCGGTATCGAACTCTTCGATTTTCTGAATCTCGTGCGAGGTCCGGAATCCGTCGAAGAAGTTGATGAACGGCACCCGCCCCTTAATCGCCGTAAGATGCGAAACCGCCGACAAGTCCATCACCTCCTGCACCGACCCGCTGGCCAGCATGGCAAACCCCGTCTGCCGCGCCGACATCACGTCGGCATGGTCGCCGAAAATCGACAGCGCCTGCGCCGCCAACGCCCGCGCCGAAACATGGAACACCGCCGGCAGCAGTTCCCCCGCGATCTTGTACATGTTCGGGATCATGAGCAGCAGCCCCTGAGAAGCGGTATAAGTCGTGGTCAACGCCCCCGCCTGCAACGAGCCGTGCACGGCCCC
>JAIDFC010000058.1 GCA_029054535.1 Rikenella sp.
CCCGGATTCCCACTCCTTGATAGTCCTGGTGGCAAGGTTCATGTGAAAAATGATCCGAGACTGTTCGCCCGCGTCAAGGCGGTCTACGAGGGGCGGGACTCGCTGTGTACCGACAGCCTGCAACGGCGGTTGACCGAAAAGATGTACAACGGCTTTGTCCGCAGCGGGGCGGAGCTTTCGGCTGAGGATCAGGCCCGGCTGCGCGAGGTGGACGAGCAGCTGTCGCTGCTTTCGATCCGCTTCGGGCGCAACCTGCGGGGGGATAACGGGGCGTTCGCCTTGGCGATCAACAACGAAGCGGACTTGAAGGGATTGCCGCAGAACGTCGTGGAGGCGGCGGCACAAGAGGCCGCGCAGCGCGGCAAGGCGGGAAAATGGGTCTTCACGCTGGATAAGCCGAGTTTGATTCCGTTCCTGCAATACGCCGAAAATCGCGACCTGCGCGAACAGTTGTACAAAGGCTACCTGACCCGTTGCCACCACGGCGACGAACGGGACAACCGGACGGTGCTCGACTCGATCGCCAACCTGCGTTTGCAGCGGGCCAACCTGTTGGGGTATCCGACCCATGCGGCATATGTATTAGAGCGTCAGATGGCCAAGACGCCGGAGGCGGTCTATGCGTTGCTGAACGAGCTGTGGACGCCGGCACTCGACCGGGCGCGGGGCGAGCTGGCGGAAATGCGGGCCATCAAGCTGGCCGAGACGGGCGATACGACGTTCGCCAGCTGGGACTGGTGGTTCTACGCCGAACGGCTCCGGAAGGCGAAATACGATTTGGACGAGGACGCACTACGTCCCTATTTTGCGCTGGACAGCGTGCGGAACGGAGTGTTCGGCCTGGCGACAAAGCTGTACGGGATCACGTTCCGCGAGCGGAACGACCTGCCGAAATACAACCCGGAGAATCGGGTTTTCGAGGTGATCGACGCCAACGGGACGACGCACTTAGGAGTACTCTACTTAGACTTCCACCCGCGGGCGGGGAAACGGGTCGGAGCCTGGTGTACGACGTTCCGCAGCCAGGCCTACGACTCGACGGGGGCTCGGATCGCGCCGGTGGTCTCGATCGTTACGAACTTCAGCAAACCGACGGCTGATGCTCCAGCCTTGCTGACGCTGGACGAGACGGCGACCTTCTTCCACGAGTTCGGACACGGCCTGCACCAACTCTTCTCGATGGTTCCGTACCGGGGTTTGAAGGGGGTGGAACGCGATTTCGTCGAACTGCCGTCGCAGGTGATGGAGAACTGGGCGATGCAACCGGAGATGCTGGCGCTCTATGCGCGTCATTACCGCACGGGCGAGCCGATTCCGGCGGAGCTGGCGGCCAAGATCGCCCGCAGCGGCTTGTTCAATCAGGGGTTTGCGACGGTGGAATACCTGGCGGCGTCGCTCTTAGACATGGATTACCACACGCTGGCGCAAACTCAACCGCTGGATATCGACGCTTTCGAGGCGACTTCGATGCGGGGGATCGGCCTGATTCCACAAATCGAACCGCGCTATAAGTCGACCTACTTCCAACATATTTTCAGCGGGGGTTATTCGTCGGGCTACTACAGCTACATCTGGGCCGAGGTGCTGGATGCGGACGCTTTCGACGCGTACGTTCGGTCGGGCGACCTGTTCAATCCGGAGATCGCGGCTCGTTTCCGGACGCTGTTGAGCCGGGGCGGAACGGCGGACGGCGATGTGTTGTACCGCGACTTCCGGGGTGCGGAACCGTCGATGGAACCGCTTTTGCGGCGGCGGGGGCTGAAATAAATACGTTTTTTGGAGATTATCGGGAGAGAGGCTGTTCGACATTCGGTCGGACAGCCTCTCTCTCTTGTTCTCTCTCCCTATTCCTGGAGGCAACGCAGCTGAAAACCGTACGCACGGTAGTTGTAGTTATTCGGGCCGATGCCGCCGTAGCCGAAGTCCAGAAAATAGCCGTAGCTACCCGTAATCGTCGACGCCCAACTGTACCCGTCGCGGCCGACGTACCACAACGCACCGGAGCTGTAGCGGCGGTAGCCCGGAGCCGGGACACGGATTTTTGTCGGTCTGCCGGTTCCGGGCCTTCCGGACAAAGTGTGTTTGCAAGAAAACTTCGTCCTCGGGCGCGCCCCCCGGCGCCCGCCTGTGGCGTTCGCCTCGCGCCGAGGCCGGCGACTCTTAGAGTCGCGGTTGCCTGCAGGCTGGCTGTCAGTTTAGGCCTCCTGATCGAAAACACCTGTTTCTGCTGGAGGGAATCGCCCTCTTGGGGGAAGTTAATGTATCTCCGAAAACCGTGCTCCACAAGTGCGCGAACGCAATAAGCAAGAACGTATTTATTCTTCACAATGAATCGCGCCCAAAGGGCGTGCGGGCCGAACGCCTCCCCTCGGGAGGCCCGCAATTGTGCCGCTTACGCATCAAAGATTGCCAGCCGCTCCCGGGCGTCCTGCCCGTTTTCAATTCGCAACAAACCGCGATCGCAGATCGCGCGACCGACGCCGCCCCCACGCGGAGGGCGCAACGCTCACTTTGTTCTCTTGCTACTCCGCCGGCGTCTGTCGATCTGCAAGTCGAATCGCTCCGAAAATCGTCGCCCGCGGGAAT
>JAIDFC010000059.1 GCA_029054535.1 Rikenella sp.
GGGCTGCGGGCCGAGCGACCGGAGGTCGCAGTTGTTGAGTTCCGGTAAAACGGTCGGGGCTGGCGATGGCTTGCAGAACAAAGTCCAGTTTTAGAGTGCCGTTCGGCCCGGGCGCCTGCGGCGCGGTTTGTTGCGGGAGAGTGGCGAACAGGACCAAAACCGGCTTCGGCCTGTTGAAATCGGCACGGATATATTTGAATGAGAGTGCCGTGCGTTTATATACAAGATAGATTCATACGAGACATGACAAAAGAGTTAGTCATCCACTCCACAGGGAGCGAGATCGAGATCGCCCTGCTGGAAGACGGTCAGCTGGTCGAGCTCAATCGCGAGAAGACCAAGAGTTCGTTTACCGTCGGCGATATCTACCTCGGTAAGGTCCATAAAGTGATGGGCGGGCTGAACGCCGCATTCGTGGATGTGGGGTACCAGAAAGACGCTTTTCTGCACTACCTCGACCTCGGGAGCGCGTTCCACAGCCTGAACGATGTGGTCAAACAGGTCAACGGGAAGCACCAGACGATCGATTTTTCGTCGCTCAAGGTGCAGAACGACTTGGGGAAAGAGGGGAAGATTTCGAGCGTGCTCAATAATGGGCAGCATATCATCGTGCAGATCGCCAAAGAACCGATCTCGACCAAAGGACCGCGGATTACGAGCGATATTTCGATCGCCGGTCGGCATCTGGTGCTTATTCCGCTGTCGAACAAGGTGCATATTTCGCAGAAGATCCGGTCGAATGAGGAGAAAAAGCGCTTGCGGAGTATCGTGGAGCATATCCTGCCGCGGAACTACGGGGCGATCGTGCGGACCGCGGCCGAGGGCAAGACGGCTGAGGATATCGAGGCCGATATCACCCACCTGATCGCCAAGTGGGAGGGGGCTTTGTCGGCATTGCAGCATGCCCAGCCGCCGCAGCTGCTGTTGGGCGAGGAGAGCCGGACGACCACCATTCTGCGGGACTTGCTGAACGATTCGTTCACCCATATTCATGTGGACAACGAGCGGATTTTTCACGAGGTGAAAGACTATATCTCGGCCATCGAACCGGAGGCCGAGAAGATCGTCAAGATGTACCGGGGGAATATTCCGATCTTCGACCAGTTCGACGTTACGAAACAGATCAAACAGCTGTTCGGGCGGACCGTCGTGTTCAAACGGGGGGCGTATTTGATCGTGGAGCATACCGAGGCGCTGCACGTGATCGACGTCAATAGCGGGAAGCGCGCCAAGAGCGACGAGACGCAGGAGGCCAATGCGTTGGAATGCAACCTGAATGCCGTTCCGGAGATTGCGCGTCAGCTGCGGTTGAAGGATATGGGGGGGATCATCGTGATCGACTTCATCGACCTGCACGTGGCGCAGAATCGGAATGCGGTGCTGGAGGCGATGCGCAAGGCGATGGCTACGGACCGGGCGAAGCACAACATTCTGCCGCTGACGAAGTTCGGCCTGATGCAGATCACGCGGCAACGGGTGCGACCGGAGACGCAGATCGTCATCAACGAGAAGTGTCCGACGTGTCATGGGACGGGCGAGATCGCGCCGTCGGTGCTGCTGGACGCGCAGATCGAGAACCAGGTGGCTTACTACGTGCGGGAGAAGCATTATAAACTGTTGAAGATCCACGTGCATCCGTACGTGGCGGCTTATATCAACCGGGGCGGGCTGCTCAGCAAGCGGGCCAAGTGGTGTGTGAAGTACGGGGCGGTGGTGAAGGTGATTCCGAACGACTCGCTGGGGATGATCGAGTACAAGTTTTATAATGCGCTTGGGGACGCGATCTAATCCTTTCGTTCAGGAGAATCGGGATGGCGCTGTAACGTGTGAGCTGAATAAGAATCATGAAACGACTGTCGTTTCGGTTATTCGAGATCGTTCCGTTGGCGGGGTTGGTGGCGGAGGGGGTGCCGGAGTTGACGGGGAGTTGGCCAAACCTAGTTCGGGTTATCGCGAGCGTAACTTTTCGGACTATCGCACTCTTTGGCTGACCGATTCCGAGATTCTGTGCGGTTATCGGTTTGTTTGAGGGGGTGTTAATGAATTGTTGATAGAAAGTCGATAAAAGGGGCCTTGCAGGGTTCCTTTTTGGCTATTTTTGCTATCGTTGAATCCGTTTTAGTCTCTTTTTATGACCGATCAGAAAGTCGACCTGGATATCGAACTCAACGAAGAGGTTGCACAGGGAATTTATGCCAATCTGGCCGTGATCTCCCATTCGGCATCGGAATTCGTGCTGGATTTCGTGCGCCTGATGCCGGGCATGCCGAAGGCAAGGGTCAAAAGTCGAATCATTCTCACGCCGGAACATGCGAAGCGTCTCTTGTTGTCTTTGCAAGAGAATATCGCGCGCTATGAGGCGATTGTCGGCAAAATCGAAATTCATACGCCGGAAACGCCGCCGATTGTGGGATTCGGCAGCGGGTTCGGACAGGCCTGAGAATTTTTGTTTGTGAGGCGTTTTGTTGTTCAGAGGCGCTCTTCCTGTCGCGAAACAGTCCGACGGGAAGAGCGCTTCAGTTTTTCTTTCTGACGTGTGGAGACTCACAGGATGTTTTTCTTTTTCGGAAGTTTCGTCGGAGTGCCCTTGCCTATGGTAGCCTCTTACCCGCCGCGGTTCCTGTAGGGGTTTTTCTGTGTTCTTGCCTGCGGTAGCCTATCGTTCTCCGCGGGCACGCGGGGCCCCGGTCGGCCGACGCGTTCGCGCCACGGCGGTCGGCCTTTATTTAGTATAGACGCCATCCCGCGCGCTGCGCCTTGAGGGCGAAATCACTCGATAAACGAAGAGTTTATCGGGAATGATTTCCCAAGGCGCGCGGCCAGAGGTGGTTTTTAGAACGTGTGGCTTTGGCCGCCGCGGTTTTTGTTGTGGTTTTCAGCGCAGGTTTAAGCGATACGTAGTATCGCTCGTCTCGCCGGGGCCACCCGGACGCCGCCCGCGCAGGGCAGTCAAACACGGTTTCTCTGTTGAATAATCCCGCGCGCGGTCAAAGACTGTTTCTTGGTCGCCGCCAGCGAAGGCTTGCCGAGCAAACTCCAGTTTTCGAGTGCCGAGCGGCACCGGGTCGGAGCTTGCGAAGTCCGCCGAGCGTCAGCGAGAAAACGCGGGCCTTCGCGTGGCGAAGCTCCGGCCCGTCATAGGGAGAGATCTCAAAAAATCGCGGGCGATGGGCAGAGCCTTTCTGAGCAAATCCAATTTTTGAGTGGTATCGGGTCGGTCGCCCGGCGGGAACGCAACGAGCCCTGTCGAGTTGCGGGACAGCCGTTGGGTGGCGGCCGTCCCGCGCGCCTGCGGCGCGGTTTGT
>JAIDFC010000006.1 GCA_029054535.1 Rikenella sp.
GATAAGAATGGGCGCTTTCTTTTTGTGATTACGAGGCTTCAATACGAGGCCCCTTATTCAACAGGGGCCTTTCATCCTGCTCACGGGGCTTTCATCCAAAACACCGAAGAAGATCCTGCTTGCACCGCTTTTCTGAGTTTCTTCTCCTTTTTTCTCAGTGGAATTTGTTATTCTTGGGATTTTGTATGATCTTTGGCTAAGCGAATATTTCGAATTTCTTGATCTTATTTCCCATGAAGAAAAAACTCATTTATTCTCTGTTCTTTTTCTTGCCCTTGGTCGGTATGGGGCAGAGCGCACTTGCTCAGGACTACAACACGGCTGTTAGCGTCAATCTCGGGGCCGATATGGGGTTCGCGGTCAAACATTTTGTCGGGAACCGAGGGGCGATCGAAGCGCAGGCCGGGTATAATATTCCCTGCAAGGGAGTTATGCTTTCGGCGGTATATCAGTACCATGTGCCGTTGGTCGAAGGCTTTAAATTCTATGCCGGGGGCGGGCTGAATATCGGAGCGTTGCACCTCGGAAAACATGGGGTGTCCGAATTTGCGATCGGGATTGATCCGACCGTCGGATTCGAATATAAGTTCGCTCAGGCGCCGATTGCGGTGGCGGTCGACTATAAACCGAATATCAATTTTACGCCCCATTCTCAGTGGGATTTGGCGACGTTTAAAATACGATACACTTTCTGAGCGCGGGGAAAGGGGCCGTTTTTTGCTAAGTATATGCACGACTTTCTGAAGCCCAAGATCTCCCTTTCGGTCGATTTTGCGCCTAGGGGGTGATCTTTACAGCTAAGGATATGGTACAAAAAAAGCGAGGAAAATATTTCCTCGCTTTTTTTGTGCGGTGGCATCGAAAGATGATGCCGTCCGGATTGGTTATTATACGCATTTCGGGGTGTATACTACTCGCCGATTATCGCTGTCGGATCGACGATCTCATGCGTCCGAGTATCTACGTAGAAAGGTTCCGATTCGGCCCCTTTGGTAGTTACTGCGGCTTCGACCCGAATGATGCGGTCGTTGATGCGCGAGTATTGACGGATCTCTCCCTTGTAGACGATCATCTTGATCAAGGTCAGATTCTTGATATCCGAAACCCAGAACGTTTCGTCGTCTTGTCTGTAGATTTTGAACGGCTGGTTGAACGTAAATCCCTTGATTGTCTTCACCGCGTTGATCCACTCTCCGGTAGAACGGTCGTAGATGTTGATGGAGTTGTTATCGCCCGTCGCGTACATGCGTTCTGCGGTCGAAGCGAAAGATCTCGGTTTGAAGGGCAGCGTCCAGGCCAGATCCTCGATGTCGATGATCGTACCGTTCTTGAAATCGTCGTTGATCTGCGAGACGTCGAGCACTCGAATCGCTTTCGTTTCGTAGTCCGTCAGCATGAGCCGTCCCTCGGCGTCGAATTCCATGTAGTGCGAGGCGAATCCGTTGTTGGGCCAATTGCCGCCCGCTTGTTTGTAGCGGTTGATTTTCCCGGCATTGGCCGGCGTAACGTCGCTCTCTTTATAGATGCTGACGCAGCCGTTTTTGTCGCGGGCATAGATCAAACCGTCTTTTACCTCCAAGGCCTGTGCCTGGAATACAGGGCCGCTCCAGTTCCCGTTCCCGATGCTGACGACGTAGTTCAGATCCGGCAAGTCGAAGACGTGGATATAGGACCCCCGTTCTTCTACATAGAGGTATTTGTCGGTAGCGACGATCGCTTCGATGTAGCTGCCGAATTTCTGCGTCGTTCCGTCCGCTTTCGTCCACGACGAGAGGGTCCGCATCGGCTGGTTGGTCTTCAGGTCGAAGAGGACGAGGCTCAGGTTATTGGCTGCGATGTTGGCCACGAAAAGCGTGTCGCCGCGCTGCGCTACGGTATACGGGTTGAATTGAGCGGCGGTCAACCCGAGGCTGTCGCCGGTCAGCCGATATTCGGCATCGTAAGAGTAGTACCAGGTGCTGGCGTATTTGCCGCTAGCATCCGGATCGTTTTCTTTACACTGCACGAGCAGCAGACCGCAGCATGCGATCCACAGCATATTATGACGAAGATTGAGTTTCATGTTGTTCCGAATTGTGTAAAAGTCCTATGGGGTGAGTTCTACTTCAGTTCGCTCATCGGGATGGCGTAGAGCCGTACGCCGTCCGCGATCCGGTCGATGATGAACAAGGTTTTGCGCCGGATACAGAATTTTTCGGGAGCCTGGAGGGTGATCCCGCCGATGGTCGTGTAGTTTTTCAGGATGGCGCCCGTTTCCGGATCGACTTCGCAGAATTTCTCGTCGCCGTTCGAGCTGACGTAGAGTTTCTTGTCATAGAAGTCCAACGCGTAGGGCGAGTTCTTGTAAGTGAAGTTCCCGGAGCGTTTGATCTCCTGGTATTCGCGTATCGCCGAGAGGTCGAACAGGTCGATTCGGTTCGCCGGGTGGGTGGTGTAGAGGATGTTGTTCACGGTATCGACAGCCATCCCATAGGTTCCGGCCACTTCGCCGAGATTTTCCGAGCGAGCGAAAACAAGCATCGGGTTCAGCAGTCCGAGCATACGCTCTTCGGCAACCACCAGGTAACGTTTGTCGTGGATCAACATCATCCCGTTATGCAACACGACGTCGAATGCGTGGACGGTCTGAGTCGCACTCGCTCCCCAGCTGCCGGTACCGAGGCAGGTGATGAAGCTCTGGTCGGCAGCGTCGAATACTTCGGTCCGACTGCCGGTGTGGGTAACATAGATCTTTCCGTTGGCCTGCGTTACGCCGTTCGGTTCGCCCAGGAAGTGTTCGGTCGCGCCGTCGGCACGGGTCCATTCCCGGATGCTCTTCAGGTGCGAGACTTTGCCGTCCTTGATGTTGAAAATCTCGAGGCTGTAATTGTCTTTGGCGTCGTTCACTACGTACATGGTGTCGTTGTAAACATAGACGTCTTTCGGACGGAACGTTGTGGCCGTGGCACCCGGAACGGCGGTGTAATCCATCGAGAACGAAAGAGCATTCCCGTTTTCGCCGTTCAGGTCGGTGGTCCCGGTCGGGGCCAGACCGCCGTCGATTTCGTCGAGTTCCGGGTCTTCGATGATGTGTGCCGACGCTCTGTACTGCGTGTTAGAGGTGTATTGGTTCTTGGCGGTTTTACGTGTGTGCATGAACCGGCGCGAATAGATCGGCAGCTTCTTGGCTACGCTCAGCTCGACATATACTTTATTGCACAAGGCGGTCCACCCCAAAGTGCCGTTACCGTAAGTCATGTTCCCGGCATGACTGAGATAACCGATGCAGTGGGCAAATTCGTGGAACATGTTTTCCGTAGAGCTTGCGTCGTCTGCGTAGTGCTCGTAGAAACAGTGGTCGGCGAGGCAGAAGATCCCGCCGTTGCCCAAACCGCCGATACTGCCTCGGTGTACGCACCCGAACTTGAGTTCGCCATGTCCCACGGGCTGTTTTATCAGAACGTCCTTGTCGACCAGCACGTTCGTATTGCTGTAGAGCGGCCCCCAGGCTTTCAATTCGGCTTCGAATTCCGGGCTGGAGAACATGTACATCATGTTCAGAGCGATAGCCACCCCTTCACGCGCCTGGTAAGCGCGCAGCGGCCAGTCGCCGTAGGTGCCGGGTGCGAGCTGCGAGAAGTTCTGGAAACGGATGCGGCAGTGGCTCTTGATCGATTGCAGGGTCTGGTAATACGGTGCGTCGCACTCGATCTCGAAGCTGAGGTCGCTCCCGGCCAGGTGTGGATTGGCCATGATCTTGATGGTCTTTCCGCTGCGGGTCTGTGCCGTGATGTTTTCGGTGGCGAAAGCCAGCTTGAGCCGCAACTGCTGGAAAGGCATCAGTTTCTCCAACTCAACGAGCTTGAACTGCTCCTCATACCCGGCCATCTTGGCCCAAATGGTAACGTTCGGAAGCGCACGAGGACTGTAGAATCGAAGCTGGAAATAGTGATCGTCGTCGAATGTCAGCTGGATCGGCTCGTCGACGTAGAAACTCCGCTGGTTCGGATCGAAAAAGACGCTCGACGGTTCGTCGTCGTTCAACAGGTAGTAGGTGTTCTCTTCCGTATAGTCGGACGGCGAGAGGTAGATCGGAAAACGGTTCGGAGCATTCAGGCTCGATCCCGAGAGTAGTTTGTCTTCCTGTTTACAACCGATTAAAAACAAAACGCTGAAGACCAGCACGGTTTGTAAAACGGTGAGGAAAGTTCTTTTCATGACACGTTTTTTAGAATAGCTGTTAGCTTCCGTAGAAATCGGTCGCGAAGATAGGTGGTTTTGATAAAAAAAAAAAACGCTGTTGGTTTTTTTAATATTATTGGTTTTTGCGCAGATGGATGCGATCCGGTTCGGTACTTGCGAGAGGTTGCGGCTCGGGTGCCGCGCGGCCCGAGCGCGTCCGACACGGTTTCTCGGTTAGACGACCCGCGCGCGACTGCTAGAGTAGGAAATCGTTCAAAAGCGTGAAGCCGCTTTTGAACAGGATTTCCGCCAGCGCGCGGACAGAAATTGTTTTTAGAACGATTATAGCGATACGCAGTATCGCCCGCTCGCCGCT
>JAIDFC010000060.1 GCA_029054535.1 Rikenella sp.
GCATACGACATCCTGAGATGTCTCGTGGGCTCGGAGATGTCTACAAGAGACAGCTCCTCGCGCGATCCGAGCTCGACCACCACCGCATCCTCTTTCGTGATCTTTCGGTCCGGATACTCCGCATGCGCCGGAGCCGAATTGAAGTAGAACCGTGCCGGATTCGCCGGATCGTCGCTCGAGAAGACGACGTCGCGATCGCTCTTGCCGAGGTACAAAGCCTCCTTGTAGTCGAGCCGATACTCCCGATCTCCGGCGCGCACCGTCCCCGATCCGCCGACATTGATGATCCCCAGCTCGCGTCGGTGCAGGAAACGATCCGCCCGCAGCGGCGGAATCGCATCCAGCGTCAGGGCTTTGGCCGTCGGCACCGCCCCGCCGACGATCAAGCGGTCGTAGGCCGAGTAGATCAAATGTATCTCGCCGTCGGTCATGATGTTCGGGAAGAGATATTCCGCCCGGAGCCGTTCGGTGTCATAGCCCTTCGCATCGGCCGGATGCGAAGCGTAGCGCATTTCGTATTGTACGTCAGACATGGTTTGTTATTTGAGTGTTTTTGTTTTCAACGACGATTCGCGAATCATCAGTTCCGGTGCAATGACGATTCCGACCTGCGGTTCTCCCCGCAGGCGATCGAACATCATCTTGCCGGCCATGTATCCCATCTTATAGCTGAACTGGTCGACGGAGCTGAGCGGCGTGGCGAGCAGCTGGCAGAAAGGTTCGTTGGCGAATCCCACCACCGCCACATCTTCCGGGATCCGAATCCCGGCCCGCTGCAACTCCAGCATAGCCCCCAGCGCGGCAAAGTCGCCGGCAAAAAAGATCGCCTCGGGCAACGCCCCGTCTCCCGCCTGTTCGCGCGCCGCCAGCAGCGTTCGCGCAAACCGACGCCCCTCCTCTTCCGAAGTATTCTCACCCTCGAAAACCGCCGCCTCGGAGAGGATCGCCCCGGCCTCCCGCATCGTATCGAGGTAACCCCGCATCCGATCGCGCCAGACGTTGACCTGTTGCGGCCCGGCGAAATGAAAGATCCGCCGCAAGCCCTGCCCCAAGAGGTGTTTGACGGCCATCGCCGCCCCCTGATAGTCGTCCACGATGACCGTTCCGGCTTCGACTTTTTCGTCCGTGCGGTCGAAAAGCACCACCGGAACCCCCGCCGCCGAAAGTCGGTTGTAATAGCCGTGGTCCGTAGCATCGGCCGCCACCGAAGCGATCACCCCGTCCACCTTGCCCGCCAGCGAGTGGACGATCCGCTCTTCGCGCTCGGCCGAGTCCTTCGACTGGTAGATCAACACATCGCACCCTTGTTTATAGGCCCGATCCTCGATCCCCTCGATGGCCGACGAGAAGAAGCTCCGGTTGATGCTCGGCACCACCACCCCGATCGTGTTCCTCCGGCCGGTTTTCAGGTTCACAGCCACGGAGTTCGGCGCGTAATGCAGCTCTTCGGCCACCTGTCGAATACGCTCCTTGAGGGCCGCGCTGATCGACGGATGGTCGCTCAGCGCCCGCGACACGCTGGAGACCGAAACTCCCAACCGTTGGGCGATGTCATAGATGGATGTCCGTTTGGGGGCCATGAAATTCCGAAAGAAGTTGTATCGAACGATCTACGCAATCGTTTGTGCAAAAGTAAATATTAATCCGATGGATGCAAATCTTTTTCTCCGCATCATTTTTTCAACGAACAAATAAAACCTTGTTATTCTGAAATTTACACCGCAAATAAATCCACTCTCCGTTCTCTGTATATTTGGAGAAACGAATAGAATTTCTACATTTGTGCAATCGGTTGCGTAGATGAAACACAGCCGATTACAGAGATCGAAATACTAAAAAATTTTAACAACAACCCTAATCAACTCTTTATTCGGTATGAGAATCAAAACGATGGCAGCCTGCGCGCTGGCGGGAGCGACGCTCCTCGGCGCAGGAACTTCCGCACTGGCCAAAGGTAAAGGAGTAGCACCGGTGATTACGGACAACGTGGAGTTCGCGGCCCGGCAAATGCAACTCATGGTGGACACCACGGACACATTCAAGAACATCCCGAGCCCACGCACGACGGATAAAAACGGGCGGTTGGCCTACACCACGCTGGACGACTGGACGAGCGGTTTCTTTCCGGGGTCGCTGTGGTATCTGTATGAGCTGACGGGCGACTCGAAATGGCTCAAGCCCGCCGTACACTACACCGAAGGGATGGAGCGGATCAAATACTACCGCGGGAACCACGACATCGGGTTCATGATCTTCTGCTCGTTCGGCAACGGACTGCGGCTCACGGGTAAAGAGTCTTATAAAGACGTCATCGTAACGGCGGCCAAAACGTTAAGCGAACGGTATCGTCCGGGGGCCGGAGTGATCCAGTCGTGGCCGCAGTGGCGGGGCTGGGACTGCCCGGTGATCATCGACAACATGATGAACCTCGAACTGCTGTTCGAGGCGACGCAGATGAGCGGCGACTCGTCGTTCTGGAAGATCGCCGTGTCGCACGCCGACCAGACCATGCAACACCACTACCGGCCGGATATGAGCTGTTACCACGTGGTGGACTACGACTCTCGGACCGGCGAGGTACGGAGTCGCGTAACGGCTCAGGGTTATGCCGACTCGTCGGCCTGGGCGCGGGGACAGGCGTGGGGGTTGTACGGCTACACATTGTGCTATCGGTATACCCGCGATCCGAAATATCTGAAACAAGCGGAGGATATCGCGAAGTTCATCTTTACGAATAAGAACCTGCCGGAAGACCTGGTACCGTACTGGGACTACGACGTGCCGAACATCGAACAGGAGCCGCGCGACGCTTCGGCGGCAGCGATCACAGCGTCGGCCCTCTACGAACTCTCGACCTACGTCGGAAAGAAAGAGGCCAAACAGTACAAAAAACTGGCCGACCGGATCGTCCGCACGCTCGGATCGCCGGCTTATCGCGCCGAATCGGGTAAAAACGGTTATTTCGTGCTGATGCACTCGACGGGCAACAAACCGGGCCCGGCAGAGGTAGATGTGCCGCTGGTCTATGCCGACTACTACTTCCTCGAAGCGCTCAAACGCAAACGCGACCTGGAGGCGAAGTAAAACCGAGTCCGGACGCCCTCCTGCGACAAAACCCAGAAACTAACACCAAAATCTTCATGAAACAGATAAAACGTCTCGGGACTCTGCTGTTGTGCGGTATTCTGTCGAGCGGCATCGCCACAGCCGCCGCGCCAGCAGCGACGAAAACGCCCCAACCCGACCTGTTGCAGAAAGCCGCCGCGCGGTACGACATCGATTCGCTGTGTCGCGAGGCTTACACCCCTTATCCCGCGTATGGCGAGCGCGATTTTTGGCAGTCGCTGCCCGAAGCCGTGAAGCGGCAGGCCGTGGCGCAGGCCGAGAATCGCCTGGACTACGTTTGGCGAAGCGTAACGGTAACCTCGTATCTCGATTTCGCTCGCCGGGGGATCCGGGTGCCGAACGACCAGCATATCGCCGAGCGGTACAATGCTCTGGCCGACCTGATGTTAGGCGAGCTGGTCGAAGGCCAGGGGCGGTTCGTAGACCAGATCGCCGACGGCGTGTGGTCGCTCTGCGAGCAGAGCACCTGGGTGGCTACGGCGCATATCTACTGGCAATTGAGCGGAACCGCCGTGCCGGACGTCGACCATCGCACGATCGACCTCAGCGGCGGGATGACCGCCAATACGC